>NZ_JASOER010000001.1:0-259649 GCF_030212665.1 Pauljensenia sp. UMB9872
TGGATAAGGGTAGTAAGTACACGGTGTTGCCTAATGGTTTTACTGCTCCGGATGACACCCAGGAATTTAAGGCTTGGGAGGTTGATGGTCAGGAAGTGGCGCCGGGTACCAAGATCACTGTTAATGGTGACACGGTTGTGAGGGCTGTTTGGAAGAAGATTCCGGTTTCTGTTCGTTACGACGCTAATGGTGGTAGCGGCAGTATGGATGGCGCGACTGTGGATAAGGGTAGTAAGTACACGGTGTTGCCTAATGGTTTTACTGCTCCGGATGACACCCAGGAATTTAAGGCTTGGTTGGTTGATGGTCAGGAAGTGGCGCCGGGTACCGAGATTACTGTTAATGGTGACACGGTTGTGAAGGCTGTTTGGAAGAAGATTCCGGTTGATAACCCGAATGGTGGAAGCAACAACAATGGCGATGGCGCCACTAAAGCGTCTAAATCCCGTAATTCCGGGAAACTCCCGAAAACTGGATATGCTGGGATGCCGTATCAAGTTGCAGCGATGATTCTTGTTGCTGGCGGATTACTTGTCGCTGGTAGTAAGAAAACCAGAAAGCACTAAAATAAGAGGTTAAAGTAGCCGAAACTGCCTATATGAGTCGACAACGGTTCAGATTATCAACGAGCTGGGGATCAGTGAAACAACGCTGAATCAGTGGTAGCCAACGTATGGGCCGATGAAGCACGAGCGAAGCCAAAGAGCTCCAGCGTCTTCGTGAGGAGAACACTTGCCACAAACGGCCCTCGGGCCAGGCGGAGCTGGAAAAGGCAGCGTGGAAGGAATTATCGGAAGGAAACTTCTAAGCCCCGCTCGCCATCATGATGCCGTGCGGCATCTGGTCGAGCTGGGCTACTCCCAAAGATATGCCCGCTAGATCGTTGGGCTCTCTCGTAGTGCCTATCGGCGTGCCAGAGCCCCTGATCGCGCACCTGATAAGTACGTGTCCTTGCGTGTGCGGATGCGCGAGTTCGCGCGTGATCACCGCCGTTGCTGAACCGGCAAGCGATCTACACCTTCACCTGCAACTGCTTGCGGACAAACCTTTACCGCCCTTTACCGCCTACGGAAACGAGCACCGCAAGTACTGCTCGCACCCGTGCTATATCCGCCACCGCTTTGGCACTCGTGGCTGCAGGCCATGATGGGAGAGATGTTCGATGCCGAAGTCGACCTCGCCCGACAGGTCGCTTTCATTCATCGACTTGCTGAGGCCGGTGCGTTCACCACTCAAGAAACGAACACATTTCTAGCACGGATCGCGAAGGAGTCGGCTGCGGTGGTGGGGGCGCTGATAGTGTGGGTTCGACTGGATAAAACGCAGGTTGAGAGCGTACATGGATACAACAGCCAAACCTCTCGCCAACAAGGGGAACGAGCGGCAGAAGGAGAGTGAAGCACGCGGGTGAGATGAGGGTGATCCCAGCCAAACTCGTGAGGCCGCACAGGTTGAGGGTAGCGGCCTATGCGCGGGTGTCTACCGACCACGAAAAGCCCCGGTTGCCTGCGCGCCCTGATGTGCAATGGGCGAGTGACTGAACATGAAAATCGCGGAACCTCACGCGCACCCAATGTAGACAACACTGACGTAAGAGAGTGCTCAGGACGCCAGCCGGGATCTGGCAGTGAGCTGGTGCGAGCGGAACTGCGTGGCCTCGTCGATGTGAAGAACGCGGACTTCGTCGTGAAACTCGTTCCCGGGTGAGGGGTGCAAGTGAAAGCGCCGAGCCACGCGAGCAGGTATGAACTGAAGGTGGGCGTCGTGAGATGGTAGTCTTTGAGAGCCCCAATAGCTCAGTCGGTCAGAGCAACGGACTCATAATCCGTCGGTCGTCGGTTCAAGCCCGACTTGGGGCACTTTTTTGTAGGCGGGGGCACGGTGCCCCGGTTTGAATGAGGCAGGGATCCATCCGCCGTGACCATCGGGTGTGGGTAGCAGGTCTTGAACCTCAACTTCGAGGAGATCTGCTGTTTCGATGAGGTCTTCAGCGCTCCAGCCGACGTTTCCGCGCACCTTTTTTGAGGCGTTTGTTTGGGCGATACCAAGAGCGCTCGCCAGGCGAGTTTTTGTTAGTCGCCGGTCGAAAAGATACTGGTTCACGATGGAGCCAATGGCTTCGTTTACCGTGTAGTTTGCTGTGATTAGCGTATCTGACATACTCCTAATATACCTAAGTAGTCGCAGAGTGACAACTCTGGCGCGTGACGAAAATTAAGTACTTTGGCATCATATAGGCATGAGTAGTCATAAAATGTCTAGTCGTGCAGATTTGCTCACCCCTAGGGAGGCTTCTGAACTGACGAATCTTGGTACTCCCAGGACCTTTCAACGCTGGGCAAAAATCGGAAAGTTGCCTCATTTGGCTCTGCCGAACGGCAGAGTGATGTTTTATCGACGCGACATTGAAGCTTTGTTGCAGCCGCGGGCTGTTCAAGATGAGGAGGGGGAATTGCCTCGCCCTTTTGAGGATGTTCCCTTGTCTGGTTTTGTGGTGGCGGTGTGAGTGATGTTTTTGCTTTGTGGTGTGAAAGTTGTAGGTGTGCTGCGGGGGTACGCCGCCCAGTTGGTGTGCCTGGGCGGCGTGTGTGCGCAGTCAGCTGCGGCGTGGTGTCGCTATGACAACTCCGTTGTTGTCTCTGACCTCGAGATCTTTGAATTTCAGGTGTGCAGCACCTGTTGCTGTGAAGGTGTCGAGTTCAGATTGGAGGGCTTCAAGGTCCTCCAGGCTCAGTTGGTACCTGATGCCATTGATTCCAATGAACTCCATTGGGGTTCTCCTTTCGGGGTACAACAGTCCCTCTGTTGTCGCCTTGAGGGAGGCAAGAGTTGCTCCTCTTGTCTCCTAGTGGGTAGGGAAGCATCCGCCTTCCCTACCCGCACAACACGTCGAGCGGGGATGCATAAATGTTGTTAGGTTTTGTGCTTTTCTCGAAGAATCAGCGATCAGTGGTTTGTTTAGAAGCTGGAATCGATCAGCATGATGGTCTTTCCTTTGTCTTCAAAGATCGTGTGCAATACCAGTCCGTCATCCATGATTCTTTCGCGGTATGGGATGTTTTCTTGTTCGATCTTCCGCAGGATTCTGCGGTAGCGGAATCGATTGATTCGCTTGAACTTGCCATCAATAGACATGAAGTATTCAGACATGTTGGTGTCCTTTCTGTTGGTGGTGGCAGTCGTGGTCTCTCCTCGGCTGCAACCGGAACGTGTCTGCGTTCCGGGTTGAGAGATGGGATTCTGTGGTCCTGTCTCTTGGTAGGTGGGGGAGCTGGCTACTTCCCCACCTATACATCAAGAGGGGAGTCCTGGGCTGTCTCACCGTCAGTTCAGGATCATCAAAGTACCTTTGCAGACTGAAGAATTAAACCCCTAGACACCTATAGACTCTATTCGTATACTTGTTTACATGAGTAGCGGTGTGCTGAGTTTACGATTGCCAGATGAAACCAAAGCGCGACTTGATGAGCTAAGTGCACGCACGCGCAGGCCTGCGTCGGTGTACGTGCGTGAGGCCTTAGATGAGTATCTTGACGATTTAGAGGACTACTACCTTGGCATACAGTCCTTAGAACAAACCCACCGTACCGGCGTGACATACAGCCTAGACGAGATGCGAGAGCGCCTTGGCCTACACGATTAAGTTCACTGCTGAGGCTGATAAGGAATTAAAACGCCTTGATAAACAGCAGGCGAACCGTATCTTGAACTACCTCGCTCAGATCGAGTCCCTTGATAACCCGCAGGCGCGCGGAAAAGCTCTCACAGGCTCCCTTGGGGGCTTGTGGCGCTACCGGGTAGGCAACTACCGCGTAGTATGCCACATACAAGCACAGGTTCTAATAGTGCTCGTTGTGCGCATAGGCCACCGCCGCGATATCTATAAGCAGACGTGAATACATCACCAATGAGCGAATACACGCTAGCTAACGGCACCACGATCACTGACGCAGACATCGATCAGCTCTGCACCGAGTTTGAATCAGAGTCATGGACAGGCCATCTAGAACGTATCCACCACTGCCCACCAACCTAGAGAATGCTCCCCGCAGGGGGATAAATTGCGATACAGCTGCCGTCCAAGGTGATTGAGTACCGTCAACGAAATTTCAAACGAGAAACTGGTGTTTGGAGTACTCATACGAAGCCTTCAGCGTTCGGCAACCTCATCGTTGATAGCACAACCCAGCATAAGCGTTCCAACGTGTTTACCGAATGGTGGGGGAACTGCGTTGCCAATGAGTTTGCCTCATCGTGCCAAGCCAGCCAACACTTCCCCCAATAGGCACACCACGCACCTTCTCGACTCTTTATCTCGCGCGCCCTTGAGGGGGTTGCGGGCGGGGACGAGGAGGTGTACCCGCCCACGGCGGGGGAGTGGGCGTACCTTGCCTCTTGCCTTTACTTCCCAGCACGCTCAAGAAGCGGTTGGTCGCTAAGAACTCTTGTCTTGTCATGCGTCTGGTATCCCCATCAGTACTCACCTCATCAGCCCCAGGTTGGGGTGTGACAGTGTCAATGGGTGTGACAGTGTTGATGGGCGCATCAGTTTCCAACACAACAGGGCGCTCCAAGACGCCAACATTCGACTGTTTGCGCCCCTGAGTCGCCTGCGAGCGACGCTCGGCAATGTAGGTGCGAAACTCATCGGCAGCACTCAGGTCGTGCATATCCCACGCACTTTGCACGTTCGAAATTTCGCCAATGATACGCAAGGCAGTATCACGTTGTTTTTGGTAGCGCACCGCTTCACTGAGCGCCATAGAAATCTCAATCATGGACGCGGCAATAGCCACACCACGATTGTGTTTACCGAACGCTCGGCTTGCGCGCAGAGCGCGCACACCATTACGAACTGCCAGCGATGAAACCCGATGTTGACGAGGGTCATCTTTGAGTTGAGCAAGACGCCCGAACGCGCGCGCAGTCGCAGCGATATGAGGATGAGTGTTGCCCATATCAAAGGCAAGCGCAGCATACGCGCCTGCTAGATCGCTTGCGACATTCGCTAAACCAACTCTGTCACCAGGAGATAGCGCACGCAATCGCTCAATCGTCTCAACCGCCAAATCAGCAATCGCTCGATCGTCGGTTCAAGCCCGACTTGGGGCACTGCTCCGCTGGCAGTGTCGGTGCGCAGGCGGCGTCTACGGCGACGTGATGGGACATCTTGTGGCTTCGCCGGCTGATGATCCTCAACTGGGGCGAAGTTGATCTGACGGCAATAGATTTTGGGCCGCGCCATAGCTACCTAGTCGGGTGGAGTAGAATCCTCTAGCATGGTTACATGAAGGCTGATACCTGGCGGTTAGGACGGCGACCGGCACTCCATCGAGCTCAAGATCCTCGTCGATGCGAGCCCCTGCGGGCGGTGGTCTTGTTTATTTTTTCTGTTGTTTTATTTCTGCTTTCCGCTACAGGCTTCGTTTGGATTGATTTGTCGCATGATCTTCGCGAGAGAGCTCTTGATACTGCGCAAATTCGTCGGACAGTCTCAAATCAATCTGGTCGCGAAGAAAACGTGACTCCCCTTGCTCCCGGTGAACCGCTGAATATTCTGGTCATAGGAATTGACTCGAGAAAAGAGCAGGCTCCAAAATTTGGTTCTGTTGAAGATGTTAAAGGCATTCGTGGCGATACGACAATTCTTGTGCATGTTTCGGGTAGGCGCGATTCAATGACAATGGTTTCCATTCCGAGGGACTTGATGGTGGAGATTCCGAACTGCCTTCTTTCGAATGGAGAGGAGCTGTCGGCGTCCTATGGGCAGGTAAATTCTGCGATGACCTTGGGATCTGGTGCGAATTACGATATTGCTTACGGTGTCGCTTGTGCGCAGTCGACCATCGAGAACCTTAGTGGGCTTCAAATCGATAACTATGTGGTCCTTGATTTTAAGGGGTTTGAGAATGTGGTGGATGCCCTTGGTGGTGTTTGGTTTGATGTTCCTCAGGATGTTGCTGATCCAGAAGCGAATGCCTATCTTATGGAAGGGTGTCAGCTCTTAAATGGTGAACAGGCATTAGGCTATGCGCGCGCTCGTAAGTCGCTTGGCGATGGGTCTGATACATCTCGAATTGGACGGCAGCAGGAGCTTGTTGCAGCGCTTGTGCGTGAGGTGTCTCGCAAGGTGTCGAGCGGTAATCTGCCGACTCTTGTGACTTTTGTTCGGAGTGTTTTGGCAGCAGTGTATGTCTCTCCTCAGCTCGCGTCTTTTGAAGCGGATCTGTCTTTGTTGGGTGCGGTTGCAAATATTCCTCCGCAGAACGTGCGCCTCATCACGATGCCTCGTGAGCCTTGGGAGGAAGATCCTAATCGAGATCAGCCTCAAGAGCCGTATGCTTCTCAGCTTTGGAACTCTCTTCGTCATGATGAGTCGCTCGTCGACGGAATTGGGTATCTCGCGGGCGATGGTCGGTCGGCTGCGGTGGAGGAGGAGCCTTTGTTGGATCAAGTTGAATCTTCAGCTGACGTGACACACGAAGTGTCGCCGGAGTCCGGCGCGCGTGAGTCACTAGCTTGTCCGCCTAAAGCTCGCTGAGTAGTGTCTTTGGTGACTGAGGAGTCTTGAGGATTTGTGGGCTAATACCCCGAATATGTGTCTTTTCTCGGGCATGTCGGGGTGGTTGAGTGGTCTGCCCAGCCTTAGCTGAGGTAGGAACTAAACTAGGACGTTTCACTTCTGGTCTTATGAGCGGGGCGCTTGAGGATCGTCATCACCACGGCCGGCTGGCAACAGGTTGAAGTCCTGTGCCAGCCGGCCGTGGTTATTGGTTTGAGAAAAAAGAGTGGGGATCAGGGGCGGCGACGCGTAACGAAGGCGGTGACGGTCGCAGCGCCGTTTGAATGACCTCGAGGTAGTTCGTGCGGAACAGGTCGAACGCCCTGCCATCAGCCGCGTATCGACGCGAGAGGCTCAAACGCCGACGAGCGGAGCCCGAAACCGAAGCTTCGGACCCCGCTCGATGCTGTGGCTCCCGTCCATGAGGAACGGCGTGTGATAGAGGCTTAGGCCTCCTGGAGGGCTGCCTTCTCTTCCTTGCTTAGGCGCGCGATTCCAATGCCGGTCGCCCCCCAAAGCATCGCGAAGCAGATGGCGATCCAGTTGCACACGGCCCACGGCAGGTACGCGAGGGTGGCGACTCCGAGCGTGCCCGCCATATAGGCGCCAGCAGACGTCCAGGGGAGGATCGGCTCCCACAGAGTCGCCGAGTCCTCGATCGTCCGTGAGAGGTTCTTCGGGTCGAGCCCTCGTTTGATGTACTCACCCCGGAGCATCTCGCCGGGGATAAGGAGGGATACCTGGCCGTTCGAGGTGATGCCGATTGTTGCGAGGCCCGTGACGATAGTCGCGACGATGAGGCCAAAGGTTCCCTTAACCGGCTTGAGGAGGGTGGAGATGAGCACGTCGAGCGATCCGGAGACCGAGACGACGCCAGCGAAGGTGATCGCGCAGAAGCAGATGAGGAGGACGGACATCATCGAGTTCATGCCGCCCCGATTGAGGAGTCGCGTGACATCCTCGATGACGGACGAGGCGTCGAATCCGGCCTTCCCGACCATCTCGACATCGAATCCGTTGACGGCAGCGACGACGGTGTTCTTGAAGGAGATGCCCTCGAAGACGACAGCGTTGAACATCGCGACGGCGCTGGACACGAGGATGACGGGAATTGTTGGCTTCTTCCACATTGAGCCGCCGAGGACGATGATTACGGGAACGAGGAGGAGCAGGTTCCAGGAGAACGCGGAGTCGAGGGTTGAGAGGATCGTTGCGACCTTTGCCGGAACCTCTCCGCCCTTGAGACCGAGTCCGGCGATGAGGAAAACGAGGGCAGCCGTGAGGAAGGACGGAAGCGTCGTCCACAGAAGATGGCGGATGTGCGTGAACAGGTTGACGCCCGTTGCCATCGACGCGATGTTCGTCGTGTCGGACAGGGGAGAGAGCTTGTCGCCAAAGTAGGCGCCTGAGACGACCGCGCCCGCGACCATCGGGAGGTTTGCGTCCATTCCGACGGCGACTCCCATGAATGCGACGCCGACCGTGCCAGCGGAGCCCCAGGAGGTTCCTGTACACAGGGAGACGATCGCGGTGACGACGAGGGCGATCACGGCGAGGAACTGTGGGTCAATGATCTTCAAGCCGTAGTAAATGAGCATCGGGATTGTGCCGCCAGCCATCCACGTTCCGATCAGCATGCCGACGGAGATGAGGATGAGGATTGCGGGCATCGTCTTCGCGATCTTCTCCGCGACCGAGTCCATGATCTCGTTCCACGAGTACCCGAGACGCCAGGCGACCAGGCCAGCGATGACAGCCGAGGCGATGAGGAGGGGTTCGACCGGGAGCTCGGCGAAGATGTAGCCACCGCCGAGCAGTACGATGAGGGTGACAACGGGGATCGCTGCCATAGCGATCGACGGTCTTCGGTGCGAATCGGGCATCGGAGTCTGCGGGGCGGATTGGGTGGGGGAATCGAGTGACATCATCGTCCTTTCGTGCAGGTCAGCGAGTGCTGACATCGGTGGTGCTGTGTGTGAGAAGTGGGGGGAACTCGTCGAGAAGCCGACTGAGAGCGTCAAGGAGTTCGGATTCGGGCAGTGCCACGTTGATTCGGAACCAACCGGAGAATCCCGCTCCGAAATCGGCGCCGTCGCTGACGGCGACCCGAGAGCGTGTGGAGGCGTCCTCGAGTTCGGCGGATCCCTTGAGATAGTCGCGTGCGTCGATCCACAGCAGGTACGTGCCGTCCGGATCTGAGATAGTCGCCCGCGGAAGGCGCTCGGCGAGGAGTGTGCGGGCTGCACGCAGGTTGGCGTCCACGCGCATGAGGAGTGCATCGACCCACGCGTCGCCCTTCGTCCATGCGGCGAGTGCTGCGGGAATGGCGAAGTAATTTGGGTTGTGGAGCCCGGCGCGTCGCTTCGCGATCTCGAGTGTTTCCCCGAGAGCGCCGTGAACGCATATCGCGGTCGCCTCAAGACCCGCGATCGAGAATGTCTTGCCGGGCGAGGCGCATTGGATGATCCGCCCTGACTCCCACAGGTCGGGGGCAACGAGGGCGATCGGCGTATAGCGACAACGGCCCGGCCGTTCAAAGTCGGCGTGGATGTCGTCGGAGAAGATGAGGGTCCCATAGGTGCGCGCGAGGTCGGCGACCCCTTCGAGTTCCTTTCGCGTCCACACTCGACCGGTTGGGTTGTGAGGGTTCGTCCACAGGAGAATATCTGCCCGACTCATCGCCTCTTCGAGCGCCGCGAAATCGACGCGTGCGTCGCCGGCGGAATCGAGGATCTCCACGCGTTCGATGGTGGCGCCCGCGCGATCGCAGACCTCGAGGAGGGGCGAGTAGGCGGGATCGAGAGTGCAGACTTTTGCGGGCGACTTCGTCTGGTGGGGAATGATGTCGTTGACGAGGGCGGAGACGCAGTTGACGACTCGGGGGAAGAAATGGACGTCGGTGGGATCGAGGTCCCATGCGTGGCGACGAGACTGCCATGCGCTTGCGGCGCGGGCGAAGTCGTCGAAGACCTCAGTGTATCCGTAGGTGCCGTGCTTGGCGGCGGCGACCACAGCTGCCACGACCTCCGGGCAGGTGCGGAATTCCATGTCGGCGATTGACAGGGAATAGGCGTCAGTTCCGAGCGGAGCTGCGAGGAGGTCCCACTTGGCGCTGTGGGTGCCTCGCCGATCAAGGTGGCTCGTGAAATCGAATTCTGGACGGCTCACTTCTTCTCGCTTTCGATCTCGTTGAGGTAGTTGTAAATGGAGAATCGCGTGCAGTGGAGGGCTTCGCCGGCCATTTCCGCGGCGTCCCGCAGGAGGAAGAAGCCCCTCGCTTTAAGGAGTCGAACGACCTCGACCTTGTGCTCCTTCCTCATCTCGTCGACCCGAACCCCCGACTCTGCAACGGCCCTTGAGAGGAGGAGCGTCGCGAGTTCGTCGACGTCTCTCACGAAAACTTCGGTCGTCACCTGCTCCTCTTCGGCGCACATTGGGAGCGAGAGGCCCGCGAGCGCGCCCGTGAGGGAGTGAAGGGCCTCCCAGCCGGAGATGTCACGGTTGATGCACAGGGCAGCGACGGGCTGGTTGGTCGAGTCGCGGATGATGACAGTTGTTGAGAGAAGCTCTTTGTCGCTCGGAGACGTTGTCCGGTATCCGATGCTGGTGCGCAGATTTCCGGAGGCAACGGCGTCGAGGAGCTTGTCGGTCGCCGGATCGCCGATCGATCGACCGGTGACATCGCCGCTTATCGCGATGATCGAGTTCGGGAGCTGAGTGAGATCGTGAACGATGACCTCGGCGGGTCCGACGAGTGTTGCTCGCATTGGTTCAACCAGCTGTTGAAGGGTGGAGATAATTTGATCGTGCTCGTTCAGCTTCGACGATGAAGCGGTCATGGAGAACCCCCGGTTTTGGCTCTTTCAATTCGGTTATCTTAGTTACAAAACTGGCCCACGTCAACAAACTGTTGAAATAAGTTGTGTCTGCGGTTCGCTGTCCCGCCCTCTTGTTGCCTTGCCGCCTCCCCGGTTTATGTGGTGCGCAGACGGGGTGGGGTGTAATGTCTGCACGAAATCTTGACAGCGGGGGGGGGGGGGGGAGTGAAAGACTCCTGTTTGTGTGGAGTGTGGTTAGCGTGTATGCGCTATAGCACCGAAGCATTCAAGAAGAAGTTTCATTGAACACAGTGTGAGTTGAATCCCTAGGGGGAAGAATGTTTGTCAAGAAGTTTGGCGTAGCCCTTGCGGCTGGCCTGGTCGCTGTGGCCTGTGCGACGCCTGCGGCGCTCGCTGCGGATGCGGTCAAGGATGCCGAGGCTGCGGTGAAGAGCGCGCAGCTCGATGTCGATTACTTCTGCACTACGGAGTCTGACTACTACGACATGGCGAAGTGTGCGGATGCCGAGGCGACTCTCGCCAAAGCGAACGCGGCACTTGAGGCCGCTAAGGCTGCTGCTGCCGCGCCTGCCGATGTCGCCTCTCCGGTCCCGGACCAGACGAAGGCTGATCTCGCAGATAAAAAGCTCGATGCCCAGTACTTCTGTGCTGAGGGTACTGAGTACTACGACATGGTGAAGTGCGCTAACCTCACTGCACAGATCAAGGATCTTGAGAAGAAGGACGCCGAACTCGATGTCACTTGGTTCTGCACTGAGGGTACTGAGTACTACGACATGGTGAAGTGCGCGGACGCGCAGGCGCGTCTTGGCGCTGGCTCTAACGCCACCCCCGATGCTCCGGCGGTCACCCCCGATACTCCGAGTACTGCTCCCGACAATTCGCACTCCGATACCCCGAAGCCTGCTACTGATGTGAAGGCCCCCAAGGCCAAGGGCAAGGAGGGTAAAGGCAACCTTGCCAAGACCGGTGCGAGCTTCGCCCCTCTTATGGGCGCGGCTGCTGCCATCGCTCTCGCGGGTGGCGTCATGGTCGCCCGCAAGCGCGCCTGAGTTACATCTGAGCGGATCTCTCCCGCTCTCTGAACGTGTGGCCCCGATTCTTCGGAATCGGGGCCACAAGTCTTGCAGGAGACCTTCGAGGTGGGTGTTCCGTAGGGCGTGACGTGCGTGTTCGTCATTCTTGGAACGACTGCTCCTGAGATGAATGGACTAGATGTACTGTTCAGAGTGATTGGTTAATTGTGTGATGGGGGTTTGCTGTCGCAGGCCTGAGTGGGGTTTGTGGTGATTGGGGAAGTGGAGTCAGCCGTCCAGGGCATCGCGTCGTTGTTGTTCGCAGGCGTAGCGCGTCGAGTGAATTGGTCTACGACACGTAGTCGTTCATCAATCGTCCTCACTGATAGAGAGCGTGAGGACATCTCTACAGTCCATAGTCGAGCGAGCTATTCAAAGGGAATAACAGTTTTGAGCATGACTGAAGTTTCAGCCATTACCACTGACAAACATGCCCAATTATTGAAAAACAAGCATTGCTGGCACTGCCATCACTGCCGGCAGTGCCATAGCGGCCAGCATTGCCATAGTTGCTGGCAATACGAGTAGAAAGAAAAGTGAAGGGTAGAGCCAGTGTGGTTGCGATGCCGAAAATGAGTGGAACCCTCTGCCCGACCCGTAATGAAATAGGTCAAGGGTTCGATTCCCACAGGTGGCTACACTAGGGTGTCGATTTGATGAGTTGGCGTTCGCGTTAGCGGGTGTGCCTCAAGGGGGTATGGTGAGAACCTATAAGTCGGGCGACGAGCTGACTGCTCAGATCATGAAGTGTGGCAAGCTTTTTATTGCTGAGTTCACGGACGTGTCTGATGCCGGTTGGGATCGTCTGGTTGATGGGGTTGATCGTACGCCTCGGCAGATGGTTGCATATCAGCTTGGTTGGATGGAGCTGCTGCTTGGTTGGGAGCGCGGGGAGCAAGCAGGCAAGCAGGTGATGACGCCGGCTCCTGGTTTTAAGTGGAATCAATTGGGTGGCTTGTATGAGCAGTTTTATCGACGCTGGGAACAGGCCTCGCCTGAAGATTTGATTGACCAGTTCGGGATTCTGCTCGATGAAGTAATTCAAATGACGGGCGGTATGACTGACTCGGAGTTGTTTGAGCCCGGTCAGCGAGCCTGGGCGTCGTCTACGCCCTCACAGTGGCCAGTATGGAAATGGGTTCATATCAACACGGTGGCTCCGTTTACCACTTTTCGCGCCAAGATTCGGAAGTGGAAGAAACTGGGAGGCTACTAGCCGAGTGGCATGGTGATTTCGGTGCCCGGTTCATGTATTCATGTAGATGAACCATCTTGTCTTTACCGATGACAATGTGGTCAATGAGGGTCCTCCATTGGGGCGCCTGACCTTCGTAATCCAACGGGATTTCTGACAGTGTGGTCAATGAGGACACTCCATTGGGACGGCTGAAAAGTTGGATCGGCTGATCGACAGACCGAACGTCTTCCCCATCTGCCCGAGTGCTGATTTCGGCAGCCCACAGTGCTCAGCCATCTTCGCTCCGAACCAGTGTGTCGCGTTCGCAAGCGTTGACTTCAGCGTATCGACCGCGAGCTACTCAACATGCTCGACACTCATCAGCACAGGACGACCCGTCCGTGCTTATCAGCCAGCCCATCTAGACGCTTGTCCAGGAACCGGGTGGGCCATGTGCGCATCGTCGGCACCGACGCCCTCAAATGCCACAACATCTGCGCGTTGGAGACATCCAGCGAACAAGCCCCTACCGAAACGACTGGGACTAACCTTCGAGCAACACATTTTGTCCTATAACCCACCTTTTGGCTCTGTGGCGACAAGTCGGAGATTGCGTCGGAATTGGATCCGCAAATCCTCGTCTGCCCTGCGAATTCAGTGGGAAGTCCTCGTGTGATATCCGTGCCGGGTCGGACCGGGTGAGTGCGGGGCTATGTCCGTGCCGGGTCGGGCTGGTCGAGGAGGTCGCGCAGGGGGGCGTAGTGGAGTTCGACCGCGGCGTAGTAGTCGTCGAGGTCGCCCTTCTCGCAGGCGTCGAGGATCGCGTCGTGGGCTGTGGCCGTGAGTATGGAGGTTTCACGTTCGGCTTGGCGCAGGGTGGGGCCGACGGTCCGGTGGATGAGCCACATGGCCGAAGTGAGCTGACTGAGGATCCTGTTGTTGAGGTAGTTCAGCAGTCCGAGGTGGAAGTTGATGTCCTGTTCGTAGTAGCTCTCGCCCTTCTCAGCGCGCTCGCGCATGTTGGCGACGCAACGCCGGAGCTGAGGGTTGCGCGTTCCCCGTATGGCCCTGACGAGATCGACGCCAATGCCGAGGTCGAGCGCCTTGCGGATGTCGACGACTTCGGCAAGGGACTTGTAGCCGTCGCCGGCGTCGAGGGCGGAGCGGAGGATGAGGGTCTCGACGAGCGGGTCGAGGGACATCGCGCCGACGAAGCTTCCTGATCCCCGCCGGGAGTGGACGATGTCGAGCGCATCGAGTTTGCGTATGGCCTCGCGCACGGAGGAACGCGAAACACCGAGATCCGCACAGAGCTCCGCCTCGGTGGGCAGAGGGTCCCCGGTTTGAAGCTCGTGGGCAAGAATATAGCGCTTAATCGCATCCATCGTCATCGCGGAGCGGTTCGCTGAAGGGTCTTCGGGCGTCGAGTTCTTCACCTTTGAGAGCATATCAGTCGCATAATCCCGAGGGTAAGCGCTGCCGTTATCAAATTGATATATTGTGTGGCCCCCGTTCGGTAGAAAACTGCTTGCGCAAAGTTGTCAGACAACATATAGTCATTTTCTATCGGAAGCGAGACATCCCCTCGTGACCGTTCGACACTCGATGATGAGGAGAGAACTTATGCGGATTGGAAAACGCTACGCCGGGGGCATCGCCCTCATGGCGACGGCCGCACTGACACTCGCCGCCTGTGGCGGCGGATCCACGACAGATACCATGGCCAGCGGTGACGCCCCTGCGACCGAACTCGGCGGCGAGATCAACGCCGGTGTCGCCTACGAGACCACCGACTACAGCTCGATCACCTCCTCGGCGCTCGCCGTCGGATCGAACCTCCAGGTCCTCGAAGGCCTCTACCAGCTCGACATGTCCACCTACAAGCCCTTCCCCGCCCTCGCGAGCGGCGACCCGGTGGCGATCTCCGACACCGAGTACGAGATCACCCTCCGCGACGGTGCGAAGTTCTCCGACGGCAAGGATGTCACCACCGAGGACGTCCTGAGCTCCTACGGCCGCACGACCGCCGAAGGCTCGATCTACGGCCAGTTCTTCGACTTCGTGAAGTCCGTGACCGCCAAAGACGACAAGACGATCACCGTCGAACTCAACTATCCCTTCCCCAACCTCGCCGCCCGCTTCGCGGACATGAAGGTCGTCCCGACCGCCATGACCGACGACGAACTCAAGGCGCACCCGATCGGCACAGGCCCCTACAAGTATGAGTCGATCACGCCGACCGAGATCACCGCGGTGCCCAATGAGTTCTACAACGGCGCACACCCGGCCACCGTCAAGACTCTTCACTGGCACGTCCTCAAGGATGATTCCGCGCGCCTCGCCGCCGCCCTCGACGGCACGACCGATGTCATGGAAGCGGTTCCCGCCTCTGCGGTCGACCAGCTCAAGGCCGCTGGCTGGACGGTCGACTCCGTGCCCGGCTATGGCAACCCCTTCCTCATGTTCAACATGACGAAGGCCCCCTTCAACGACGCGAAGGTCCGCCAAGCGATCCACAAGGCAATCGACAAGCAGAAGCTCATTGAGGTCGGTATGGAAGGCGAGGCCGTTGAGGCAACCTCCTTCCTCCCCGAGTCGAACCCGGCCTACAAGAAGACCACGACTCAGCTTTCCTACGATCTCGAGGGCGCCAAGGCTCTCCTCGCCGAGGCGGGCGTCTCCGGCCTTACTGTCAACCTCGTGACGACCGATCACCCGTGGATCACCAACCTCGTCCCGCAGATCAAGTCCGACCTCGAAGCCCTCGGCCTCACCGTTAACCACTCACCGATGGCCTCAGCGGACCTTTACGCGAACGTCACCGACGTTGACGAGCCGACCTATGACATCGTCTTAGCCCCCGGCGACCCCTCGGTCTTCGGCGCCGATCCGGGCATCATCCTCTCGTGGTGGAACGGCGACAACGTCTGGACCCAGAAGCGCACCTTCTGGCAGCAGGCAGATCCGGAGAGCTTCCAGGCATTCCAGACCCTCTTCAAAGACGCGCTCCAGCTCGACGGTGACGCCGCGAAGCAGAAGTGGGGCGAGGCCCAGGACCTCCTCGCCGAGCAGGCAGTTGTCTACCCCCTCTTCCACAAGAACATGCTCACCGCATACAACGGCGAGAAGCTCGACGGCTTCAAGTCGATCGCTGCGACGGGCATTCAGCTCATCGACGTCAAGGTCAAGTGAGCTGACCCCGGCCAGGGGACGCGCCCTCGGCTCCTGATCGCTAGACGATCTGAGCCACGATGAGGGACGTGCTCGGCCGGAACGACAACCGGAATACATGAAGGAGGGGCGGTGTGCCCCGCGCCGCCGCCCCTCCTTCATGTTGCGGGACGAACGAATCAGGAGTGAAGCCGTGCCGTCTCCAGGAGTGAAGCAGTGAACAATCTATTGAGACTTATCGGGCGACGTCTGCTCGCCCTGCCGATCATGATTATCGGCGTCTCCGCCCTCGTCTTTTTCATCATGTCGCTTTCACCGATCGACCCGGCCTATTCGGCGCTCGGTGAAACGGCGAGCCCCGAGGCCCTCGAGGCCTACCGGATCGAGCATGGGCTCAAGGACCCGTTGCTCGTCCAGTACGGCAACTACCTTCTCGGAATGCTCCACGGGGACCTCGGCACATACGGGGTCGGCACCGGAAACCGGGTTTCCGACCTCATCGGCACCGCGCTCCCGATCACCATGCAGCTCACCTTCCTCGGCCTGCTCTTCGCGATCCTCATCTCCTTCCCGCTCGGCGTGCTCGCTGCCCTCTACCGGGACTCCTGGCCCGACCAGCTGATCCGTGTCTTCTCCGTCATCGCGATCGGCACCCCCTCCTTCTGGCTCGCCGCCCTCCTCGTCATGACCTTTGTCCAGATGCTCCCCGTCTCCGGTGCTCTCCCGCACTTTAGCGACGATCCCATCGGCTGGTTCCTGCGCATGCTGTTGCCCTCCATCGCCCTCGCCGTCCCCGTCGTCGGTCAGATGACCCGGGTCGTGCGCACCTCGATGGTCGAAGAGCTGGATCGCGACTACGTTCGCACCGCCCTCGGCGCTGGTATCCCGAAATGGATCGTCGTCGCCCGTAACGTCCTGCGCAATGCCCTCATCACCCCCGTGACCGTCCTCGGTTTGAGGATCGGCTACCTCATGGGTGGCGCGGTCGTCATCGAGATCATCTTCTCGATTGACGGCATGGGCAAGGCGGTCCTCCTCAAAGGCATCCAGCAAAACTGGGTGACCCTCGTCCAAGGCGGGGCGCTCGTCGTCGCGATTGCGTTCATCGTCGTCAACATCATCGTCGACATGCTCTACCTGCTCATTAACCCGCGAATCCGATCGGTGTGATGATGAATCAGAAGCTTAAACTCGACAAGGTCACACGCCCAGGCTCACGCTTCACGCGGATCTCAGCGATGTCTCTCGGATCGAAGATCTCGATCCTCGTCCTCGCCCTCATCCTCCTCGTGTCCTTCCTCGCGCCTGTCATTTCCCCCTACTCTCCTGAGGAGATCTTCACGAAGTGGGAGGCTCCGAGCGCCGCCCACATCTTCGGCACCGATCACATCGGTCGCGACATCCTCGCGCGCGTCCTGTACGGCGGGCGTTACTCGATGATGATCGGCCTGTTCTCGATGCTCATCGCCCTCCTCTTCGGCGCGATCATCGGCTCGATCGCCGCAGTCGTGCGCAAGTCGCTCGCCGAACTCATCATGCGCATCCTTGACGTCATCATGGCTGTCCCCGGCATTGCGATGGCCGCCGTCACGGTTCTGGTCTTCGGCCGCACGCTGCAGGCTTCAGGTAATGCTGTCGGCCTCGTTGTCGTCATCATCGCCTCCATCGCCTTCGTCTACATCCCCCAACTCGCGAGGATCGTAAGGGCGAACGTCATAGCGGCCTACGGCGAGGACTACGTTCGCGCGGTCATCGTCTCGGGCGCGAAAGCGCCCTGGATCCTCGTCAAGCACGTCATGCGCAACACCGCGGCCCCCGTCCTCGTCTTCGCGACGGTCCTCGTCGCCGATGCGATCATCCTCGAGGCGTCCCTGACCTTCATCGGCTCAGGACTGCCCGCGACGATGGTTCCGACCTGGGGCAACGTCCTGTCTGAAGCCTCCTCGAACCTGTCGGTCATGCTCGGCAAATGGTGGACCGCCTTCTTCCCGGGCATGATTATCACTGCGACCGTCCTCTGCCTCAACATCCTCTCCGAGGGCATTACCGACGCCATGGTCGCCGCCCCGAAGGGGCCGGCCGTCGCCCAGGTCTCCTCTGATTCCGAGCGTGAGGCCGACCGCCTCCTTCTCGATCCGCGTCGCGCGCACGCCGAGCAGGCCGAGTCCCTCCAGGCCAGCCTCGACGCGCTCGAGAGCATTGAGGAGAAGCGTGACGACCGCTTCGCCCCGGCGTCCGAGGCGGCGCCTCTCCTTGAGGTGAAGAACCTGAGCATCCGCTTCCCCAATCACGGGGAGGTCGACGTCGTCGACCGCGTCTCCTTCGCCGTCAAGCCCGGCGAGACGATGGGCCTCGTCGGCGAATCTGGATGTGGCAAGTCGATCACCGCCTTGTCGATCATGGGGCTCATCAACCCGAAGGCGAAGCTCGCGGGGGAGATCCTCTACCAGGGGAGGAACCTCCTGGAGATGAAGCCGGAGGAGCGCCAGGGTCTTCTCGGCAACGAGATGGCGATGATCTACCAGGATGCCCTCTCCTCTCTCAACCCGGCCATGCTCATCAAAGCCCAGATGAAACAGCTGACCAGCCGTGGCGGCACCCGGAGCGCCGAAGAACTCCTCGAACTCGTTGGCCTCGACCCGAAGCGGACCCTCGAGTCCTACCCGCACGAGCTCTCGGGTGGCCAGCGCCAGCGTGTCCTCATCGCTATGGCCCTCACCCGCGACCCGAAGCTCATCATCGCTGATGAGCCGACCACGGCCCTCGACGTCACCGTCCAGAAGCAGGTAATCGCCCTCCTCAACGACCTGCGCGAGAAGCTTGGCTTCGCGATGATCTTTGTCTCCCACGACATTGCCCTCGTCGCCGAGGTCGCCCACTCGATCACGGTGATGTACGCGGGCCAGGTCGTCGAGCAGGGGCCGACCTCCGAACTCCTCATGAACCCGACCCACGAGTACACGCGTGGCCTTCTCGGTGCGGTCCTCTCGATCGAAGCGGGCAAGGGCAGGCTCCACCAGGTGCCGGGCTCTGTCCCCTCGCCGAGAGACTTCCCCAAGGGCGACCGCTTCGCCCCGCGGAGTTCGCACCCGGACTACGGCCTCGACATCCGCCCGGTTCTCACCGAGGTTGGACCCGATCACGTCTATGCGGCCCTGCCGCCCGAACCGGGCGCCCTCGTTGGCGCGAAGGAGGCTGAATGATGAGCGAGAGCACCCCGATCATCGAACTCCAGGACGTCCACGTCACCTTCGCCTCGAGAACGGGCTCCCTGTTCCGCCCGAACCAGGTCAAGGCCGTGCGCGGCGTGACCATGCGCGTCGAGAAGGGACAGACGCTCGGGATCGTCGGCGAGTCCGGCTGCGGCAAGTCGACGACCGCAAACGTCATGTGCGGCCTCGTCGCCCCGACCTCCGGCAAGGTCTTCTTCAAGGGTGAGGAGGTGACGAAGCGGACCGCAGAGTCACGCAGGCGCATTGGTCGGGTCGTCTCGGTCGTCTTCCAGGACCCGGCGACCGCCCTCAACCCCCGTATGGTCGTCCGCGACCAGCTTGCTGACCCGATGCGTGTTCACAGGATCGGTACCGAGACCGAGCGGATGAAGCGAGTTCGCGAGCTCATCTCGATGGTGGGCTTGCCCGCTTCGGCGCTCGACACCTTGCCCGGTCAGCTCTCGGGTGGCCAGCGCCAGAGGGTCGCGATCGCCCGGGCGCTCGCGGTCGGCCCGGACGCGATCATCGCTGATGAGCCGACCTCCGCGCTCGACGTGTCGGTTCGCGCCCAAGTGCTCAACCTCCTCATGGATCTCAAGCGCGAGCTCGACCTTGCGATGGTCTTCATTTCCCATGACATTCAGACGGTTCGCTACATCTCGGATCGGATCGCAGTCATGAACGCCGGCGTTGTCGTCGAAGAGGGCCCCGCCGCCGAGCTCCTCGCGAATCCGCGTGACCCCTACACCCGCACCCTCCTCGGAGCCGCTCCCTCGCTCCTCCACCCCACGATCGAAGGAATCGCATGAACACCCCTATTACGGGAGTCGTCCCCCCGCTCGTCGTCCCCCTCAAGGACGGCACTCTCGACCTCCCGTCGCTCGAACGCCACATCGAGCGGATGCTCGCGGCGGGCATCCACGGCCTCTTCGTCAACGGTTCGAGTGGCGAGGTTGCCTTCTCGGGCGACGAGCGCCGTGACCGAGTTCTCGAGGAAGCCCTGCGCATTGTCGATGGCAGAATCCCGGTGCTGGCCGGCGTCATCGACACGGAGACCGAACGCGTTCTAGCGCACATGCGCCGAGCCGAGACCCTCGGCGCGAATGTGATCGTGGCGACCGCGCCCTTCTACGCCCTGCAGGGCGAGACCGAGGTGGCCGAGCACTTCCGGATCCTGCGCCAGGAGACGAGCCTGCCCCTGTTCGCCTACGACATTCCGGTGTGCGTCCATTGGAAGCTCTCGAACCCCCTGCTTCTCGAGCTCGGTGCCGAGGGTGTCCTCCAGGGCGTCAAGGATTCCTCCGGCGATGACGTCGCCTTCCGCTGGCTTGCCCTGGCCAACGAGAAGATCGGCCATCCGCTCAGCCTGCTCACCGGTCATGAGGTCGTTGTCGACGGCGCCTACATGTCGGGCGCCGACGGCTGCGTCCCGGGTCTGGGCAACGTCGACCCGGCAGCTTACGTTCGCCAATGGAACGCCTACCGGGCGGGCGACTGGGCCACGGTGCGCGCCGAACAGGACCGTCTCGCGGAGCTCATGCGTATCGTCCAGGTCAAGGGCATCCAGGGCTTTGGCGCGGGCGCCGGAGCCTTCAAGACGGCTCTCAAGGCGCTCGGCGTCTTCGAGTCCAACGAGATGCCGCGTCCGGTCAAGGCACTCGCGGGTGAGAACTACGCGTGGGTCGAGACAGTTCTGCGCGAGGTTGGTCTGAACTCGTGAGTACCCTCCTCGCCCTCGACATCGGCGGCACGAAGGTCGCATGGGCGGTCGTTAACGCGCAAGACCTGGCCGTCGAGGAGCGCGGGGAGATCGCGACCCTTGCGCACGAGGGCGGGGCCGCAGTGGCCCGACGGATCGGAGCTGAAACGGCCCGCATCCTCGGCACCCGCCCCGATATCGAGGGGATCGCCGTCGCCAGTGCGGGGGTCGTAGATTCCGAGACGGGGCGGATCGTGTCGGCGACAAACACGATGCCGGGCTGGGGCGGTACCGAGCTTGCGCGCATCCTGCGTGAGGCGAGCGGTGTGAGCGCCGTCGAGATCCTCAACGATGTCCACGCCCACGGGCTTGGCGAAGCACGTCTCGGCGTGGGGCGCGGCAAGGAGACGGTGCTCGTGCTCGCGATCGGCACGGGGATCGGCGGGGCGCTCATCGTCGGCGGCGAGCCCGCCCTCGGCGATCACTTCCTCGCCGGTCACTTTGGCCACATCCATCATCACCTCGGATCGGGGATGCCCTGCTCCTGCGGTCGCGAGGGTCATATCGAGGCATTCTGCTCCGGTTCGGGCATCACCGCCTGGTACGAGTCCCGACGTGGCCCGGGTGACCCCGCAGCGGCGAATGGCCGGGAGCTTCAGGCGCTCGCCGATTCGGGGCACGGACTCGCGAACGCCTGCTTCACCGAATCTGGGTGGGCAATCGGCGAGTGCCTTGGCTCCCTTGCCAACTGCCTCGATCCTTCCCTCA
Organism: Pauljensenia sp. UMB9872; assembly: GCF_030212665.1. Classification (NCBI taxonomy): domain Bacteria; kingdom Bacillati; phylum Actinomycetota; class Actinomycetes; order Actinomycetales; family Actinomycetaceae; genus Pauljensenia; species Pauljensenia sp. UMB9872. The sequence continues at coordinate 21,505 of NZ_JASOER010000001.1, forward strand.
TCGTCTTGTCGGGATCGATGACGCGTTCGGGCCCGCTCTGGTGGGAGGCCGTCAAGAAGGGCTACGTCGAGCAGGCAATGAACGGGGTCGCCGATATCGGCATCGTGCCTGGGAGACTGGGCGGTGACGCCCCGCTCCTCGGGGCGGTCCTCCACTTCCTCAATCGTCACAGCTCCGCGCTCAAGGACTAGTGGCGCCCCATCCGTCGTCGTCGCGACTCATGTGCGCGACTCATGTAAAAGAAGGAACATCGATATGCATCCGATCATCGAAGGACTGCGCGGGAAGCTCATTGTCTCCGTCCAGGCCTACCCGGGCGAGCCGATGCGCAACCCCGAAACGATGGCACAGATCGCCCGGTCCGCCGAGATCGGTGGGGCTGCTGCGATCCGCTGCCAGGGACTCTCGGACATCGCAGCCATCAAAGGCCGCGTCGAGGTCCCGGTCATTGGCCTGTGGAAGGAGGGACACGAGGGCGTGTACATCACGCCTTCGCTCCGCCATGCGAAGGCCTGCCAGATGGCCGGAGCGGACATCGTCGCGATTGACGCGACTTCGCGTCCGCGGCTCGACGCCCTGAGCTTCGCCGAGACGACGGCTGCCATGCACGCCGAGGGTGCCCTCGTCATGGCGGACTGCGGCTCTTACGAGGACGCGAAGAACGCCTACGATGCCGGCGCCGACATCCTCTCGACGACACTCGCCGGGTACACGGGCGATCGCCCCCAGACGGAGGGCCCCGATATTGAACTGCTGACCGAGGTCGTGACGGCCTTCCCGGACCGGCCAGTCATCTGCGAGGGCCGAGTCCACACACCCTCCGATGCCGTAGCCGCCTTCGACGCGGGGGCCTTCGCCGTGATCGTCGGGACGGCGATCACCCACCCGACCCGCATCACTACCTGGTTCACGAAAGCGATCGAGAACCGCTGAATCCCGCATACTCTGCGGTGAGCGTGGCATCCGTGCTCACCGCAGACCCGACGCGCGTACCGGAAAGAGAAGGAGAGGTAATGAGGAGCCGAGCGATCATCTCGGGCCAGCCTGAGAAAGGGGCGATCATCGCCTTCGCGGACCCGGGGCGGGCCTTCGCCCTCGCCGATGCGCTCGAGGGGCTGGTTGATTTCTGGCGCCTCGTCGTCGCGGATATTCCCGCTCCGCCTGCGGGGGCCGCCCCCGATGTGGCCTCTGATGTGGCCCTCGCCTTTGCGATCGAACAGCTTCGCCGCATCCCTATGGGCGTTGCGGTCCTCGTCGGAGCGGGAGCAGTCGGATCCCGCCTCGCAGCAGCGGTTGCCCGCGGGTTACCCTCATCCTGCCGGGCACTGTTCCTCACCGACGAGGAGGCATGCGCCTCCCTCTGTCCGGCGCCTGGCCCCGCCCACGGCGAGGGTGCCCCCGGAGTGCGCGCGCCCGCGGTCTTCATTGCCGAGGACGCCCTGCCCGTAACCCTGCGCGAACTCCTCGATTCCGCGGCAGAAGCCGAGATCGCGCACCCCTGGATTCTCCCGGAGATCGAAGAGCTGATCGCAGCGAATCCCCAGGCCCCGCACATGGACCTCGCGACCGCCCGCGAACGCGGCGAGCGCATGAATCCCCCGATGGATCCTCCGGCCGATTGCGAGTTCGTCATCGAGGAACTCGCGGGTGTCGAGAACCGGATCATGACCCCGGCGGGGAAGCGAACCGGGCTGGTCCTCTTCGTCATCCACGGCGGAGGCTACGTCATGGGGAGCGCCCGTTTCGAGGACCAGCGGTGCGCCGATATCCTTCGCTCCTTCACGCCCCCGCTTTTCGGGGGCTCGGATCTCGCAGTGACAACCGTCGTCCCGGAGTACGCGCTCGCTCCCGAGCACCCCCATCCGGCGGGGCTTGAGGACACGCTCGCCTCGCTCCGCGCCGTATTCGAGCGCTACCCGGATACACCGATCATCCTGTACGGGGATTCCGCGGGTTCGGGAATGGCGAACCAGGTGCTGCGCCGACTCGGCTCGGTCGAGCTTGAGCGGATCCGCGGGGCGATCCTGCTGGAGCCCTGTTTGGACCCGGCGTTCGACTCACTCTCGACCTGGGAAAACCGCAAGGGACCCGGGTGGACGCGTCAACTCGCCGTCGACTCCTGGCGGGCCTATCTCGGCGATGACGCCAAGCCCTGGGAGATCCATCCTCCCGTGCGCGAGCTGCCAGCCGAATTCCCGCCCATCCAGGTCTTCGTCAACGCGGCGGATCCTTTGAGGGATGAGGCGCTGGAGTGGGCTTTTGATCTCGCCCGTGCGGGTGTCAAGGTCGAACTCCATTCCTTCCCGGGCACGACGCACGGTTGGCTCTCCGTTCCGGGCACCCAGATCTGGGAGAGAGTGAAAGGCGAAATGCGCTCATTCTTCGAGTTCTGCCTCAAAGAGGAGCCCGGGTCCCTAGCCTGAGAGCCGGGCCACCGCATCGCATCAGACTTCCGCATATGAACTAAGAAAGGACTCGCCATGCGAATCGCTATCGTCAGTACTCCCGAGGAAATTGCGCGCCTCGCGGCGGACCGGATCGAAGAGGTATACCGGTCCAAGCCCGATTTTGTCCTCGGCCTCGCGACAGGATCGTCGCCGATCTGCCTGTACGACGAGCTTGTCCGTCGCTACGAGGCAGGTGAGATCTCGTTTGCGAAGGTTCGCTCCTACAACCTCGACGAGTACGTCGGTCTTCCGAAGGATCATTTCGAAGGCTATATGAATTTCATCCGCCGGCATCTCGTCGGTCGCGTCGATATGCCTGAGGGTGCGGCGCACGGCCCGGACGGCTGGTGCGAGGATCTTGACGAGGGCGCCCGCCTGTACGACGAGGCGATTAAGGCCGAGGGCGGCATCGACATTCAGGTGCTCGGCATCGGTTCGGACGGTCACATCGGTTTCAATGAGCCCGGTGGCTCGCTGACGTCGCGCACGCACGTCGGCGTCCTCACGGAGCAGACGCGTCGCGACAACGCCCGCTTCTTCGATGGTGACATCGACGCGGTTCCGACGCACTGCGTGACGCAGGGCATTGGCACAATCATGGATTCGAAGGCGCACGTCTTCATGGCGACCGGCAAGGGCAAGGCCCGCGCGGTCAAGGAGATGATTGAGGGCGGTGTTTCGCAGCGCTGGCCCGCGACGGCTCTCCAGTACCACGACGACGTCCTTGTCCTCCTTGACGAGGATGCCGCCAGCGAGCTCGAACTCAAGGACTTCTACAAGGAGGTGTGGGAGAAGGAGCACGCCTGATCCCACTCTCGCGGGGTCCTGCGCGTCGGAAACGAGCGCGGGACCCCGTTTTGTGTTGTCGCGGGTGAGAGGGTAGCTGTTCTTGTGGGCGTGTCACGTACGCCCAGGTTTGCGAGTGTCTGTCTTCGTGCCCTCTGTTGGATGCGATGCTGGAGGATGCGAGCCCACGGCCACTACGGGGACGGGCTTAATTTCACGCGCGACGGCTGAAATGCTTCGGGAGAAGCTCGACCGAAGGAGAGCCGGTGTTGCCTGCGGGACGCGGAGGCGGGTGGAGGCTGTGCCAGTGCCAGTGCCAGTGCCAGTGCCAAAATCAGACTCAAAGTCAAAGTCAGCGCCACCACAAAATCAACGCCAGCGCCAAGTTTGCTAGCGGCTCGTTCGGATGAAGAAGTAGGCTGAGGCGCAAACGAAGAAGTAGACGACGAAGCGGCGGCTCGAACCGGGAAGGTCCGAGCCGCCGCTCGCATTTCACTCAGTCACTGGCTGGCCAGGTGATCCGAGAGACGCGTCAGTGAACTCTACTTGCCCACCGATGAACGCCTGCGCAGGAGAAGCGCCCAAGCGCCCGCTCCGACGAGTCCGCTGCCGCAGATCCCTACGAGGACCCACTGCCACCAGTCCGAACCACTCCCGTACGAGGCGGACCCGCGCTCGGGGTTGAGCAGGGCGCTCACGGGGGCAGCGGGCTTGGCGAGCGCCCGCGTCGTGGATGCTCCCGACTGCGAGGAATCCGCGAAGTCCAGACCCTCGACGCCGCTCGACTGGGAGCCGTCGGCGCTGGAAGTGCCCGATGCGTCGGAGTCGGAGCTCGCGGCCCCCGCGCCAGCCGCCGAGTTCGACGACAGCAGCGAGCCGGACACGGTCGACCCACCGGTCACCGGGGTTCCGGTCTGCCCGGCGCCCTCTCCGAGGCGCGCGCCGGCCACGGTCGGGTTCCCGATCGGCGAGTCCGGAGTGCTCGCACTTGCTGAGTGGGAGCCCGTGGACGGTGATCCGGGTGACGGGGAGGTGCCCGGCGCGGGCTGGCCGGGTCGGTGCGTGCCGGTGTTCGGGTTCGTCCAGTTCTGGTGGGACTCGGCGTTAAGCTTCGCGACGAGTTCGTCGATGGGAAGGGGTGCGCCGGGCTCCGGGCTGGGCGCAGGCTCCGGGTTTGGTGCGGGCGCGGGGTCTGGCTCAGCGCCCCTCTTGATGGCCTCGTCGCCGACGAGGAAGATCGCATGGAGCGTCTTCTCAATGGTGGAGCCGTCAGCGAGGTGCGCGGTGTAGACAAAGTCGGTCGAGTAGCGCCCAGGCTTCGTGAAGTAGAAAGCCTGGTGGTCGTGCGACCCGAAGAGGTAGTGGAGGACCATGTCGGGCTTCGTCGAGTCGAGTCGGGGCGTGAATCCCTCGAAGAGAGAGGAGACACCGGTGACGAGGCGACCGGGGCCGGTGAAGTTCCTCATCGCAACCTCGACGCCCTTGCTTGAGAGCTGCGAGTAGTCGACCCGCTGGGTTGAGAAGCCGACCCAGGGGATACCCTCGAGCTGGGTCTCGGGCAGGCTCCACACGCCCTCGGGCGCCGCAGCAGCGAGTTCGCTGTAGCCCTTCGCGCCGGCGGGGATTTTCGCATGCGTCGAGTCGGGGACGGCGTAGGCGAAGGTTCCGGAGGCACGGCGGACGGGGTGACGCGGGTCGGCGGTGTCATCGACGAAGACTTCCGCCTTTCCGTCTTTCAGGGACATCGCCTGATCCATGTGGCCTTCGGTGATGATGTGGATCGCCGAGTCGCCGGGACGGGAAGGGGTGGACGGGTTGGCGGGATCGGGTGTCGAGGGATTGCCGGGCTGAGCGCCACCGCTTGGCGGCGCGTCGGCACCCGGGTCCGCAGGGTTCGGCGAGGGCGCGGGTGAGGGCGCCTCGCCGTTGTTCTCCGCGGTGATCGCGCGCAGCGCCGAGATCGCAGCATCGCCGACGACGAAGTGAGCGGAGCGGGACTTGTAGGAGAAGTTCCCGTCCTTGTCGCGCGTTTCGATGTTGAAACCGACGGTGTAGACGCCTGGCTTCGTGAAGACGTGGGCGAGGGGAACTGCGGCTGCATCGACGGTGAAGCCGCGGTTGGGGTCGCGCGTCGTATCGAGGGTGACGTTCATCGCCCCGTTGGTGACGGTTCCCGCGATGTAGCGGCCGCCCTTGGGGCCGTCGAAGGTGTCGACGGAGTAAACGGCTGGCTCGGAGCGCAGCTCGGCGGGCATTCCGGTGAAGTCGAATCCGAGCGATCCGTGTTCGCCGGAGGTAGGCAGGACCCAGCGGTCGCCGTCGGCGGTCGTTTGCTTGAGTGAGTCAGGGATTTCGAGGATTGGTTCCCCGGGGATCGACGTGCCGTTCGCGCTCACGTCGAGGGTCACCCGCTTGATCGGCACGCCAGCCCGCACATCGTCTTTGAAGGTCCCCTTGTAGACATAGTGGGAGGGGGACGAGGGCGAGGCTGGCGCCTTCGCAGCAGAGCCGAAGAGTGCCTCGATCTGCTTGCGGGCCTCGGCCTGGGTGAAGGGGGGCTCGGGTTCGGCGGGCGTCTCCTCGGTGGAGAGCTCGCCGGAGGCAATCATCTTCTCCTTTACCTGCTCGGCAGTCGTTCTGATCGGAGTGAGGGAGGTCGTGGTGCCTGCGGGCAGACCAACCTCGTCGTCAGAGCCGACGAGCCACGTGATAGTCGAGGGCAAGGAATTAACGGCTCTCTGGGACAAGGTGGACGTGTAGGAAGCAACCATGTCGAGCCGGTAGACGCCCGCTTTCGAGAAGGTCCAGTTCCAGTGGCCGTGGGAGCCAGCCTGGAGGGAGAGCGGTGCGAGCGAGGGGTCGGAAGAGAGCCCTCGGCTCAGGGAGTTCGTTCCGATGGTGCGCCACACCTCGACGGCTCCAGGTCCGGAGGAGTTCGCGATCGAGAGCTTCACCTCGTCAAGAAGCATCCCCTCAGGCTGGGCGACCTCGTGCGCCGTGTCGAAGGCACCGATGCCAGCCCAGACGGGACGCCAGTTATCGATCTGCTCCTGAGGGGCGCGCCAGACGATGTCGCCGGGCTTACCAATGAAGTCGAAGAGGCCACCCGAGGGGACGACCATGCGCGAGACCTCCTGGGAGTCGGAGGAGCGCGCGTCGGGGGCGAGTCGGACGCAGACGGAGTTCGGGTCCTTGACGACTTTGCGCCCGTCGACAACGGTCACGGTGAAAGTCTGGTCGACACGGGTGACGTAAGCGGCGTCAACGTGCGCATGATGGAGGAGCTTGCGGCCAGCGCACACGTGGGGAACGCGACCGTCGGGCCCGGGGGTCGCCTCCGGGTCGGCGCCGGGCGAGCCCGCAGGAACCGTGAGGTCGGCGGGCACGAGGTCCCCGTAGCCGGCCTCTCCGGGCAGGTGCTCGGGATCGTCGGGCGCTCCGGGGGACGAGGGCGAGGCCTCGGCGTTGGTCGAGCCTGAGGCGTCGGAAGTGTAGCCCGTGGGAGAGACCGTCTCTGACGGGGTTGCGTGCGTCACGGGCGCGACGAGTATCGGTGCGGCGAGCAGGGCGGCCGCGGTGAGGAGGCCGGTGAACGGAAGGGTCCTCATGCGAGTGTCCTTTCTGTGGTCTGCGCCGCCGGTCGGGCGCGAAGGAGGAGTCCGCGCCCGGGCGAGAGGAGCTGGGCGAGGACGAAGAGGAGGGTCGCGACGAGGACGATCGCCGCGCCCGAGGGAATGTCGAGCGACCAGGAGGCCCAGATGCCGAGGAAGGCAGAGACGGCGCCGATGGCCGGGCCGATGAGCATCATGGGGATGACACGGTCAGTGAGGAGTCGCGCGGTCGCCGCGGGAGCGACGAGGAGCGCGAGGACGAGGACGTTCCCAATCGTCTGGATGGAGACGACGACGGCAGTCGCGATGGCGAGGTGGAGAAGCACATCAATGCGTCCGACGCGCAGGCCCGTCGAAATCGCGAAATCACGGTCGACACTGACGAGGACGATCCGGTCGTGAAAGAGGGCGAGGGCGATGCCGATCGCGACGCACGCCCCGAGAGAGATGAGGACATCGGTATTCGTCACGCCGGTGAGCGACCCGAAGAGGAGCGACTCAAGAGACCCCGTGTAGCCGGGTGTTCGAGCGACGACGACGAGGCCAAGGGCGAAAGCGGCGGCGAAGAAGACGCCGATAACGGAATCTTCGCCGACCCGGCGGTTCTGGGAGAAGACGGAAATGAGGATCGCAACGAGGATCCCGGCTGCGGCTCCTCCCAGGAGGATCGACCCCTGGAGCGCGAAGGCGATCGCGATTCCGGGGAATACGGCGTGTGAGAGTGCATCGCCCACGAAGGAGAGTCCGCGCAAGACGACGTGCGCGCCGACGAGACCGCAGACGAGTGAGGAGAGGACGGCGATAAGGAGTGCCCTGGGGAGGAAAGCGAGCGAGGGGTTCGCGAGGTCGGAGAGGAAGTCGAGGAGGCTCATCGGCGCACCATCCCGAGGGAGCGCAGGAGCGCGGAGTCCTGAGAGACGCGGAAGGTCTCCATCCACGGCTCCGGCGAGCTAAGTTCACAGGGCTCGCCCTCGGCCCTCACAGTCCCGTTGAGCATGACGAGTCGGTGGCAGATATCGACTGCCTGCCCAAGGTCGTGCGTCGACATGAGGATTCCGACTCCTAAGCGGGTGAGGTCAACGAAGAGGCGCGATAGTGCGTCTTGGTTCGGGTGGTCAAGCCCGGTGAAAGGCTCATCGAGGAGGAGCAGACGCGGCGAAGCAACGAGCGCCCGGGCGACGAGGATCCTCTGCTTCTGGCCACCCGAGGTCTCGTTGATCGTCCGGTTGCGGTACGCGTACATGCCGACAGCGTCGAGAGCCCGGTAGACGGCCTCAAGGCGCGCCGCGCCTTGAGGTGCGCGACGCCGACCGGTGAAGGCGGTCGCGACGAGCTGGGCGGCGCTCATCGGATAGTTCCAGTCGAGGTCCTGGCGCTGCGGGACGTAGCCGATGACCGAGCCACTCGCCTCGATGCTCCCGCGGTAGGGGATGAGTCCCATGATCGCGCGCATGAGCGTCGTCTTGCCAGCCCCGTTCGGTCCGATGAGGCCGACAAGCTCGCCCTCGTCGACTCGAAGGGACACATCCTCAAGGATCGTCCGCCCGCCAAGGTCGACGCGCAGGCCGGACACCTCCAGCGCGCGGCTCATCGCTGAGACCCCCGGTCGTCGCCGTCATCGGACGCTTCCGGGGTTGGCTCGACGGAGCCGGAAGCCCCGCCCTCGACGATCCTTTCAGCGGCCCGCTCGCGCTCGTGGCTACGGCGACGGGCGATGAGGACGAGCGCGACAAGGACGAGGGCTGCAACGCCGAGCCCCGCGGCGATCCACAGCGGGAGCATGGTCGAGCGGTCGAGGGGTGACGGCGAGTCGACGGGAGCGGGCGACTCAGGGGCGTTCGAGACGGTCCACTGAGCTTCGAGCGCCTTCTGCGCGTCGGTGGCGTCCCCGACGGCAAAGCGGAGGACGCGAGTGTCCTCGACAGTGGTGCCGTCGGTGAGCTGGGCCTGGAGGCTGAGGCGGATGAGGTGGATCCCCGGTTGTGTGAAGACCCAGTTCGCGTGGGTGTGCGTGTTTGCGTCAACGTGGATCGGCTGCGAGTTCGGCTTCGTCGAGTTCCACAGTTCTTGGGGGCCGGAGAAGTTTCCGGCCTGGACGAAGGCGTGGAAGTCCCCCTCGCCCTCGTGTCCCTCGAAGACGAGGGTCGCGCCCTGGGCGAGCCTGCCGACGACCTCGGGGTCCTGGGTGTTCCAGCCGAGCCACACGACGTTGGCGATCTCGGACTGGGGGACGGCCCAGACCGGGCCGTTCGCCGAGATGAAGGAGTACTGGTCGTCGTCGGCGGGCAGTTCGAGCTTCGCGGCGTCGGAGACGCGGAGGACGACGTCGTCAAGATGGCGCCAGGTCGGCGTCTGACCGGAGTCGTCGCGGGCGAGGAAGGTCCACGCGCCGTCGAGGAACTTCGGTCCGAGGTCGACGTGCCCGGCGGAGATCTCGACAGGTGTACCTTCGGGGGCGACGGTCTCGTTCGACTCGACGACCTGGGTGAGGGAAGGGTCCTGCGTCGTCGTGTCTGTGGCGAGCGAGGCGGGGGCAACGGCGATGAGAGTCGCGGCGGCGAGCGCGAGTGCGTGCGTGAGTTTCACTGGTCTCCTCGGGTGGGATTCGGGATGGGCGCCTCCGACTCGAAAGGCCAGGCGGGCAGCGAGGCGGGGTCGAGGCAGGATTTGATTGAGCGCGTGTTGAACACCATGAGGTCGAGGTAGGTGGGAACCTCGTCCGTGAGCGTGTCGGAGTGGAGCGAGCAGACGGACTTACCGGTCGTGTGCGCGAGTGCGACGAGCTCGCCGAGGTGGGAGCGGGAGGTCGGCTCGAGGAAGACTCCGGCGGCTGGCGTCTGCTCAAGGACGCGCGTCAGATTGGCGAGTTGGAGAGGCGAGGGCTCAAGGGACGGGTTCGGTGCGACAAACCCGCCGATCCGCAGCCCGTAGGCCTTCGCGTAGTAACCGAAGGAGTCGTGCGCAGTCACGAGGGCACGGCTCTTTTCAGGGATGGTGGCGACGACTTCGCGAATCCACCGGTCGAGGGCCTCAAGTTCGGCGTCGCGGGCGGTGGCGTTCGCCCGATATTCGGCCGCGCGCGAGGGATCGAGGGCAGCGAGGCGCTCGGCGACGAGGTCAGTGTAGGCAATGGCGTTCTTCACGTCGTGCCACATGTGCGGGTCGATCTCACCGTGTACGTGGGTTCCGATCACGGCCTGGGCGAGGATTCGAGCGGAGGCGCCGGGTTCGGCGAGGAATCGCCACCGGTTGTCGGGGATCGTGGTCGTCGTCGTGTCCGGGACGGCGATGACAATCCGGTCGGGGTCGAGGTCGCCCGCGGGGGCGTCTGCGCGCAGGGTCATCGAACCCTCAAGTTTCGCGGTGAGATCGGCGTGCCCGGAGTCGAGGACGCTCCGCCCGGTGGAGTGCGGGTCGACACCGACGGCGAAGACAAGAGTCTTTTCACCGAGCGGAGTATCGCCCGTCGGCGAGTGGAGCGTCGCCCGCAGGCAGAGGGAGTAGACACCGGGATCGGTGAAACCCCACGACATGTGGGTGTGAGCGTTAGTCGGGAGCTCGACGCGGTCGTTCGAGTCGATCCCATCCTTCGAGGCGATCCACGGGCGCGGTTCACCAAAGGTGCCGGTCGTGAAGGCGGCGAGGTCACCGGGGCCCGTCGCCGAGACTGCTTCGAAGGAGACGGTTGAGTCGGTTGAGGCGCGTCCGTCGACGCGCAGCCCGAGCCAGATCGTCGCAAGAGAGAGGTCCTCGACAAGGGGAATCGGACGCGCACCGAAGGGGACGGACTCTTCGCCGAGGGCGACGTGCTGGGCGCCCTTTGGGAGGTTCGCGTCGATGGAGGAGGTGAGTGCGCTCTGCTCAAGGAGCAGCCCGTTGGAGAAAGCGATGTCGGCGTGCGCAATGTCGCGGAGTGCCGCCATCGAAGGCTCGAAGGAGTGCGGATCAACGCTTGCGGGGACGAGCGTCGCGATGCGTGCTCGCGGGGCGACCGCGCGCACGAGATCAGCGATGATCGGCGTCGTCGCAACGATCCGAGGCTGCGACCCGTCATCGGCCACATCGCCGCTGCTACGTGCAACGGACTCTGATCGCGCGCCGGGAGTCTCCTCGGCAGATCCGCTGTTCGCGAGGGCGGGAGCACAGGCGCCGAGGAGCAGCGAAGGAGCGCCGATGAGGAGGGAGAGCGCGAAGGCACTCCCAGGGCGACGCGCTCGGGTGCGCCTCACCTTCTTGCCCACCGTCGTGTGGCGAGCCCAGCGAGGGCGAGGAGCGAGGCGAGGGCGACCGGGGTGGCGGCGCGCGCGCCGGTCGTCGCGAGACCGCCGGGAAGGGCCGAGCCATCGACGATCTTACCCTCGGCGCGCAGACGATCGATCGTCGCCTGGTCGAGTTCGCAGGGGCGCCCATCGGCGGTGCGGCCGACGTAGACGGTTGTTGAGCCTGAGCCGATGCCGCCGAACCAGCGGGTGCCGACGAGCGAGCCGAAGTTGCCGGACTCGAAGACGGCGAGTGAACCGGGGCCGGAGACGCCGTTGAGCGTCCAGGTAACATCGCCGGTCGTGCGGGCGAGGAGGCTGGGGTGCATCGTATTTGCACCGAGCCACGGGACGGAGGGGACCTGGCTTGAAGAGATCATCCAGATCCTCTGACCCTGCTTCGCGATGAACTCGATACCGGCGGGTGCAGTCGTCTCGGCTGCGGAACCAAGTCCGAAGACGAGGGAGGAAGGGGCGACCCAGCGCGCGGGCTGCGAGCGGTCGTCTTTGACGAGCATGGAGATCGACGAGGGGCTGGCACTCGTCCCGATGTCGAAGTGGCCGGAGTCGGCGTTTCCGGCACCGCCGACGTTGAAGGAGAGGATGCCGGAGGTCGAGACGCGGGCACCGGACTTCAGGGTCGCGGTCTGGGTGATCGAGACCTTGTAGACGCCGGGGGCGGTGAAAACCCAGTTCGGGTGGACGTGGGTGTTCGCGCGGATCGTGTGGGATCCGCCGACTGCCGTGCCACTCCCGTTCGAGGTGACGGGGGTGGGGAGGCACTGCTCGGCGGCTGGCTGTACGGGCGCTTGGGGGGCGGTGGACTGAGGCGCTGGCGCGGGGGGCGGGGTCGATCCGGTGCCGGGCGTCGACGGCTCGACGGGAGCCGACGCTCCGGGGGTGGCCTGCGCGATCGCGGTGGCGCCCACGGCGAAAGTGTAGGCGGCCGGGTCGGAGACGAGGCGCCCGTTGGGGGTATCGACCTCGCCGTGGAGAGTGAGAGAGTAGGTGCCTGCGGCTGTGAAGAGCCAGTTCGCGTGCTCGTGGGCGGGTGCGCTCTGGAGGATCGAGCGCCCGGGAGCGGCCTCAAGGGAGCCCTGCTCGAAGATCGGGGAGGTCGCGCCGAATGCGGCCGAGCGCCAGAGGAGGATGCGGCCAGGCCCGGAGACCTCGTCGATGACGAGGCGGATCGCGGTTGGGCGCAGAGGTGCGAGGGCGTTCGAGTCCCAACCGGGCCATAGGAGCGCGGGATTCTCGGACTGGGGGAGTGCGTAGCCGGCGGTTCCAACGCCCTCGATCTTTTCGGTCGCGCTCGTCTTCGCGGCGTCGGTGACGCCGAGGATCAGCTTTGCGGGGTTGTGGTAGGTCGGCGCGCCCGGGGTGGTGACGTCCTCTTTGGCGACGAGGGAGATCGTCGGCCCGTTGGGGACGAGGGCGAAGACGTCGGCGTGCCCGCGGGTGAGGAGCGCTTTCGTCGTTGATTCTCCGCTCTGTGGGTCGGGTGTGGCGATCGTCGGCGTAGCAAAGAGCGCGAGGGTGAGGAGCGCGGTGAACAGGGCGAGGAGGGGATGAATCCCGCGGTGGGTGGCGCGCATGACGAACCTTCTAGTGATAATGAGAATGGCTTGCATTACCATACAGGGTTGTCTGTGAACCGCGCAACCGCCAGCGTGAGGTCTGGATCACGCTCACCGTGTGTAAGGATGTGAGAAGAGTGATCAATGCTGTCGAGGGGGATGCCGTGCTCTATATGTGGGATGCCTTCCGAGAGTGCAACATCTAGACGCTCCTATTCGCCTCCTCCAGACCGCGGGGCGAGCCTAGGCGCGCTGTTACACCTGCGAACAACAACGACGCAATGCCTTGAACTCCTAGATCCGCTTCGACAATCACCACACACCCCACTCAGCCTGCGACAACAAACCACCCGTCACACAATTAACCAACCGCCCCGATCAATACACCTAGGGGAAAGCCGTGAGTACCATGTGATTCTTCTTTCAAACACTGTAATAATGGATCGGCAACCGCTATCGTTGGAACGCTTCATTAAAGATTGGCCGACGACAGAGTTCATTGGCGCGAAACATTTCGAAAGGTAAGAAGGTGAACTTCACGAGAACTATTCTGGGAGGAGCGACGGCTGTGGCACTCGCGCTCGCGGGCATCGCATCCCCGACCCTCGCGGCTCCGGAGAATCTTGCGCTCGGCAATACGGCGCCGCACATCTCGCCGATTTCGATCGAGTCGGACGATATGGATAAGGTCAAGGTCGCGGGAGACGATCAGTCCCGCACCGTCACCGCGCCCGAGAATACGATCCTCGACCTTACAGCCGATGTGACGGGCGATCCCGCCCCGGATCTTCAGTGGCAGATCAAAGAGAAGGGCTTGAACCAGTGGGTCGACCTCGACGATGAGACCGGCTTGGCCACGTCGATCGCCGTCACCGCTGGCACCGACGGCGCCTCGATCCGCCTGCTCGCGACGAACTCCGTCGGAACCGCCGAGTCCGGGATCGTCGAGCTCAAGCTGAAGACCGCAGAGCCCGACCCGAACCCTGGCCCAAACCCGAACCCTGGGCCGAACCCGAACCCTGGGCCGAATCCGAACCCTGGCCCGAACCCGAACCCCGGGCCGAACCCGAACCCCGGGCCGAACCCGAACCCCGCCCCGACCGTTACCCTCGAGAAGAGCTCCGTGAAGGTCGGCGAGAGCATCGAGATCGTCGGAACGGGCTTCACTGCCGGTCACGAGATCAGCGCGGTTCTCCACTCCGATCCGATCACGATTGGTACCGCAGTCGCGGACGCGCGCGGAGTTGTGCGCTTCTCGTACACGATTCCCGCGACGACGCCGGCCGGATCCCATGAGATTATCCTCACCGATGTGGCGACCGGGGCCAGCACCAAGGCGCCTCTCCTCGTCGAGGCCGCAACGACCAAGAAGGGTCGCGGGCTTGCCAAGACCGGCGCCGATGTGGCGGGTCTTATGGCTCTCATCGCGCTCTTCGCCACGACTGGAGCCGTTGTTTCGACGCGAGCCAAGCGCAGGAGCTGAGCAAGTAGTCGCAAAAAGCGGTGTGAGCGGGTCGCCCCTCGGGGCGACCCGCTTCGTCATGCGCGGAGCATTGCCAGATTTGTGAGTGTTTGGCGGTGCGCAGCAGAGCATTGTGACCCGCCAACCGAGCCCTCACCTGCCCCGATTCACTAGCGTGTCGCACGCGCCACCAGGTACCGTGTAAGTATCCGCATGTCATGGAGCAAACGGAGTCGTCAGTGCTGACCGCAAGTGCCAATTTCTTGGTGAGGTTCCACCACCTGATCTTTGCCATCATGGTGGTGGCGACCGGTGTGTGCGCTGTCTTGACTCCCAGGGTTGGCGTCATCAATGACATGGTGGAGTTCCTGCCCGCGACCTCCCAGATGCGTGCCGGCACCGACATTATGGAGGCTGAGTTCCCCGGCTCCATAGACACGTCGTCGACGCGTGTCATGTTCACCGGCCTGACAGCTTCCCAAGAAGAGTCGACTTTGGCGAAGCTTCAGGCGATCCCGAATGTTGATTCGGTGGCCTACGAGGCTCGGACTGAGGATTCAGACGGGATTTATCACCAGGGCGATCACACTCTGTTCATTGTTGAATCCAAGCATGCTTATGGGTCGGCAGAAGATGCGGCGATCCAGCAGGCACTCACCGATCAATTCGCGACCAAGGGTGCGTTGATTGAGTCGGATAACCCGTCACCGACCTCAGAGCTTCCATTGTGGATCGTGATGGTTGCTGTTGGTTTGCTTGCACTGATCCTGTTTGCGATGTGCGCGTCCTGGCTTGAGCCGATTCTGTTCTTGGTCACGATAGGTATGGCCGTTGTCCTGAATTTGGGGACGAACCTGATTCGTGGGTCGATTGCAGATGTGACTTTCACGATCGGAGCGATCCTTCAGCTGGTCTTGTCCATGGATTATTCGATCATCCTGATGAATCGCTACCGCCAGGAGAAGACTCCTGATGGCTCGCGCCCAGAGGCGATGGTGCGCGCAATTCGAGGGGCTTTTTCGTCGATCGTTTCTTCGTCGATGACCACGGTTGTTGGCCTGCTGATGCTCTGTTTCATGTCTTTGCTGATCGGCATGGATTTGGGTATTGCTTTGGCCAAGGGCGTGTTCTTGTCGATGGTGAGCGTGTTTACGATTTTGCCGACGCTGATCCTGTGGTGCGATAAGGCGATTGAGAAGACCGCGAAGCCTTATCTTCGGGCAAACTTTCATCCTCTTGCCCGGTTCGAATATAAAGCTCGTATTCCGATCCTCGTCGCCTTCATTGCTTTATTCGCTGGCGGTGGTGCGATGGCCGGAGGCACGCCGGTAGCGTACACGCTGGCGAAGGCGGATCCGATTGCGGATGTTTTCGAGAAGGAAAACTCGATTGTTCTTCTGTATCGCAATGGCGATGATGCGATTGCGGGCCAGCTAGCTGAGCGTATTTCCGATACTGATGGGGTTCGTTCTGTCATGTCTCAACCGACGACGATCGGACGCCAGCGTTCCGTCGACGATATGTCTGTTGCCCTGAGCGAAATGGGGAATGAGGACCTGAGTTTCGACTCGGACTTGCTGTCTCTAGTCTACTTCTTAGCGCATGACGGCCAAGCAACTGAGCGTATGAGTCTGCCGGCGTTCATTTCTTTCATTCGCAATAATCGACTGATCGTGTCACGCACGGATGAAGACACGTTGAATTCGCTGGCGCAGCTGGAGCCCTATCTTGACCGTGATGCTCTGTTGGGGGTGCGAGGCCCCGCAGATTTGGCGAACTTCCTGGGGATGAGCGAATCGGAGGCGCGCGGAATCTACCTGTATCACGCGATCTCGAACCCAAGTATTTCAGCCGATTCGATGACGCTTGGCCAGTTCGCTGACTTCATTGTCAACGATTTGCCGAACACTCAATACGCGCCCATGGTCAGTGGCGATGCGCGAGCCCAAGCGGAAAATCTGCAACGTTTTACCGATGCTCAGGCGATGACTACTCCTATTTATTCGGAACAGATGGCGAATCTGCTGGGTGTTGATTCGTCGCAGGTGCGCCTGCTCTACGCGAAGAAGAAAGCTGAAGCGGGGGAGTACGCGAACGATTCGCGAACACTGAGGGCTTATGTTGAAGCGCTCAACGCGGTTGCAACAAACGAACCGCAGGTCAGTGCCCAAATGGGGGAGAGGGCAGCGCAGCTGGCAAGCCTGATGGCATTGACTGATACCGCAACGCTCGCTACGCCGATGGATGCGCAGGGGCTGGCTCAGTTCCTGTCAATGGAGCCCGAACAGGTGGGGCAGATCCTTGCGATGCGCGCCATGCTTTCGGGTCAAGACCCTGCAACCGCGACTACGGCCAGCCCGTGGGAGATGATCGATTTCCTGAACACGCAGGGAGACGCATCCCCGCTGGCGGGCTCTCTGACCGACGACCAAAAAGCGGGCATCGAGCAGATGTATCAGATCGCTTCCCTTGCTCTGTCCGGTCAGCAGATCCCACTGTCGACGTTCGCGTCCATCGTGTCGATGAACTCGGCTCAGCTTCAGTTGGTCATGGCGATTGCGGACTCGCCCGCGCATGCGACCGACTGGCTCTACACGCCGCAGATGATTGCCTCTGACTTGGCGAATGACTCGTCTCTGTCAGAACAACAGCGAGCCGAGGTCTCCACCTTGCGTTCGATCATCGATGCTTCGGTTGCGGGTACCCACTTTACGCCCAGGCAATTGGCGAATTTCCTCGGCATGGACGCCAGCCAAGTTCGTCAGCTTTCCTTGCTCCACACCTCGATGCACGGCGATACGAGTTCGTGGAATATGAGCGCCTATGACGCCGTGAGCTTCATCCTCGACACGATGGCGTACGACCCTCAAACCTCCGGGAATTTCAGTGAAAGCCAGGTGAGCCAGCTGAGTGCCCTGCGTCAGGTCATGCGCGCTGTCGTTGATGACAGTCAGCTGAACCCAACTGAGATGACGAGCCTGCTGGGACAGCTTTCGGCGCTGACCGCTTCAAGTCGCTCGCTCGATACGAACCATGTCGCGCTTGCCTACCTGGTTCATGGCGCACAAAGAGCAACTGATCGAGGTGAAACCGCTGGTCAGACTCTGTCGATCGCACAATTGGTGGACACGCTGAATACGCAGATTTTGGATGATGCGCGCTTTGCTTCGTTCATTGATGACAAGACGCGCACGGCAATCACCGACGCGTCACACCAGATCCGACAGGCCAGAATTCAACTGGTCGGGGACACCTGGTCGCGGATGGTCATCACTACGACCCTGCCTGAAGAATCCGATGCGACCGAAGCGTTGATCGGCCAACTGGAATCGGCGTGCGCAGAGGATCTGGGCGGGAACTGCTACCTGGTCGGCAACTCGGTGTTGGTGCACGAGCTCAAGTCGTCTTTCGATTCGGAAATGAGTCTGATCCAGTGGCTGACTGCCGGCTCGATCTTTCTTGTCATCGCGCTGACCTTCCTGTCGCTGTCGGTTCCGCTGCTACTGGTTCTGCTGGTTCAGTGCGGCGTTTTCCTGACGATTGCCACGATCGGCCTGCAGGGATACGACAACTACTATTTGGCTCAGCTGATGGTGCAGTGCATTTTGATGGGTGCGACGATCGACTACGGCATCCTGCTGACAAGCCAGTATCGCGAGGCCCGGAAAGAACTTGATATCCGCCATGCGCTGGCTCGCGCATACGACAATTCGATGCACACGATCGCAACGTCCGGGTCGATCATGATTCTCGTGACTGGCATTCTTGGCTTCCTGTTTGAGAACCCGACGATCGCGCAGATCTGTCGCACCATTTCGATTGGCGCGTTGTGTGCGTCCGTGCTGATTATCTTTGTCCTGCCGGCATTACTTGCTTTGGGGGATAGGTTCTTCGCCGGCCGTGAGCGCCTGCGCTAAGACACAACGAGAAACCCTACGATTCTCTCAATAAAATGAGGGTATGAACATCCTGCTGGTTGCCGTTGTCGCGTTGATTACTATCGCTTTTGCTGCGCAGGTGTCGCAGAAAGTGGGCGTGGCGTCACCGCTGATATTGCTTGCACTGGGTATCGCAATCGGCTTTCTACCATGGGTTGATCCAATCGAGTTGGAACCCGATCTGATCCTCGAAGTCATCGTGCCCCCGCTCCTGTTCGCGGCCGCAGTGTCGATGCCAATCATGGATTTCCGGCGCGAACTCAGATTGGTTGCAGCCCTTGCAATCGGCTTGGTGATCATCAGCGCTTTGGTCATCGGTTTCGTCTTGAACTGGCTGGTCCCAGCTATTTCGCTCCCGTGGGCAATTGCGCTGGGCGCGGTGCTCTCGCCGACTGACGCGGTCGCCGTGTCGATTGCGAAGAAACAAGGTGTCGCTCCACGCATCATCACCATCTTGGAGGGCGAGGGCCTATTCAATGACGCGACGGCACTTGTCCTGCTGTCGTCGGCAACGTCGGCCGCACTGTTGGTTGACGCGGATGCCCTCAACCCCGCGAACCTGTTGAGCGATTTTGTTATCGCGCTACTGATCGCCGTTGCTGTTGGCTGGGTGGTAGGCGAAGTCGGTATCCGCGTGCGTTCGAAGATTAAACAGCCTGCAGCAGACACCGTCTTTTCGTTCGCGATGCCGTTCATTGCCTCGATCCCCGCTGAACACTTGGGTGGTTCAGGCTTGGTCGCGGCCGTCGTCGCGGGTTTGATCGTTTCCTACAACCGCAACGTGCGTATGCCTGCTCTGAACAGGCGATTCTCTGAGCAGAACTGGCACACAGTGGAGTTGGTTTTGGAAGGCTTCGTCTTCCTGATCATAGGCATCCAAGCCTTCGGCATCTTCGAAAAGGTTGAGGAAGGCCAGATCGGCCTCGGCTACGCCCTGCTCCTCGCCCTGCTTCTTGGCCTCATCACGGTTGTTGTTCGCACACTCTTCCTTGCGCCTCTCTTGGCTTTCTTGAACCACCGTCAAACGCATACTCGCGCGCGAATGGAACGTGACGAAGAACGCCTGCGTCTGCACGAAGAGCGCCTAGCGCACGCGTGCGACGTTGATCCGGAGCTCCTTGAAGCCCGAAACATGAGCCCCGACCAATGGAATGTAGCTGTTGAACGCTGGCACCGCAAGGTCGAACGCGGGTGGCGACAACATAGGCGTCGCGGAAACGACTTGGAATACTTCAACGCCCAACCCCTGGGCGTGCGCGAGGGGTCGATTCTGGTGTGGGCAGGCATGCGAGGCGCCGTCACGCTGGCGGCCGCTCAGACCCTGCCTTTCGCGACCCCGATGCGTAACGTCCTCCTGCTGATCGCACTGGTCGTGGCCGGCGGTTCGTTGGTGCTACAGGGCTTGACCCTGCCGTGGGTAATCCGCTTGGTGAAGCCTCAGATGGCAGCAGATGCAGTGAATGAACAAGAACGCGAGCACCTCCTCCACGTCATGCACTCCTCTCTCAAAGAGAGCGCTCTGGCAGAGGCCCTGCATTCTTCCGCTTTCAAGACACCCATGCCTTTCGGTGGGGTAATCGGAGCGACCAGCATCCAAGCGAGCGTCACAGACGGAGCGTCAGAAACTGCTCCCACTGGTGAAACCGACGGGCGTGACCTGGTGCCCGCCAGCTCCAATTCGGAGATGATGCCCGAGCAACGTGCCCTCACCATCGAACAGATACGAGTCCTTGCCCTCGAAGCGATCCGCGAACAGCGTCAAGCTCTGCTCGAAGCACGTAATGAAGGCGTGTTCTCATCCGACGCCCTCGAAACGGCAATGAAGCGCCTGGACCAAGAAGAAATCATGCTCAACATCGGCTAAATCTACCGATCAGTTGCAACCCAGACCTCGTCGAAGCCCTGCAAAGTGAGTAATTCGACGCGTAGACGCGGGGGAGTAGGCGTGTTTCACGCTTGCAACAACTGAATTCGTCCATGGTCGGCGCGATACTTGAAGGCAGAAAGCTACTAGGAGGTCTTCATGCCAACCCCGACCACTGTCACAACCAATGCGTCCGTCGGCGTCCTTATCGCACCCGGACTAGAGGAAGTGGAAGCGCTCGCGGTCGTCGATTGTCTGTATCGGGCGGGAGTGCGCGCTGACCTGATTGCCGTTCCGGCACCAGACAACCAGGCCGTAGAAGAACCTCGTTCCAATCCTTTTGCTAGCGCACCGTCGTTGCCGTCGACTACCCGTTCCCTGTCCGTCACGTCGTCGCACGGCATCACATTGGTGTGTGACCTGCATCTTGATGACGCAGACCTGTCTGAATACACCGTGCTGTTCCTGCCCGGAGGTATGCCGGGCACCGTGAACCTTGAAGAAAACACGAAGATTCGTGAAGAGATTGCTCGTCGCATCGCCTTCGGCGAGCCTGTCGCTGCAATTTGCGCGGCTCCTTCGATCTTGGCTCACGCTGGATTCCTCGACGGTCGAAACGCGACGGCGAACCCGGGCTTTATGAAGGACCTCGAAATGGGCGGGGCGCACGCTCTGACCGATTCGGTTGTCGTGGACGGCAACGTGTTCACGTCGCGCGGAATGGGGACGGCTATCCAGCTTGGTCTGAGCCTCGTGAACCATTTGCTGGGCGAAGAGGCCGCTAAGGCGGTTGAAATCGCAATCGTGAAACAGGACGACTGACATGAACGGCACTTTGTTGCAGGGGTTTTCGTGGTACTTGCCCAATGACGGCTCGCATTGGCGTTCGATTGCTGATCGGGCGCAGAACCTGTCTGACCTGGGAGTCAGCGCCGTGTGGTTGCCTCCGGCATATAAGGGCCAGGCGGGCATCAATGACGTCGGATACGGCGTGTATGACCTGTGGGATTTGGGGGAGTTTGACCAGAAGGGTGCTGTTCGTACGAAGTATGGGACGCGCGAAGAGTATCTGGAGGCTATCCAGGCCTTGCACGCTCACGGGATCCAAGTGCTTGCAGACACGGTTCTCAACCACAAGATGGGCGCAGACGCGTCAGAAACGGTAACCGCAACCCCGATCGATCAGCAGAATCGCACCATTGAAGTCGGCAACCCTGAACAGATCCAGGTCTGGACGCGATTCACGTTCCCAGGTCGCGCTGGCGCGTACTCGGATTTTGAATGGGACTGGACGTGTTTTCACGGGACCGACTGGGATGAAGCGACCGGGCGCAAGGGGCTCTGGCTGTTCGAAGGTAAAAAGTGGGACGAAAACGTCGATGACGAGTTCGGTAACTTTGACTACCTGATGGGCACCGACGTCCACCTGACCGATCCCAAAGTCATGGATCACCTGGTCGAATGGGGATCCTGGTATCTCGAAACAACGGGTGTTGACGGCCTGCGTATGGATGCGTTGAAACATATGGGACGCGACTTCACGATGGCATGGCTCGACCGCATGCGTGATGTTTCCGGCAAGGAGCTCTTCACGGTCGGCGAATACTGGAGCGCTGACCTTGGTGAACTGCGGGCGTTCATTGGTGATGATCGCCGACTGAGCCTGTTCGATGTCCCGCTCCACTTCAACTTTCATCACGCGTCGCGCGCCAATGGCGCCTTCGACATGGGCGGAATCTTCAATGGCACGCTGGTGGATGCAGACCCCACGATGGCAGTCACCTTCGTGGAGAATCATGACACTCAGGATGGGCAATCGCTGGCGTCGCCGGTCGATAGTTGGTTCAAGCCCGCAGCCTATGCGCTGATCCTTCTTCGCGAGGCCGGCTACCCCTGCGTATTCCACGCCGACCTATTTGGAGCCGAAGGTGAGCATCCTATTGCTCCGGTTGAAGGCCTAGAAACCCTGATGAAGCTACGTAAGACGCACGCGTACGGTGTCCAGTGGGATGCGTTCGACGATTCTCACGTGGTCGGTTGGGCGAGACAAGGGCAGGCGGATGACGCCAGTGACGGTGTTGGCGTTGTTGTTTCTGATTCTGGCAAAAGCGCAAAGACCCTGAATGTGGGAGCTCAACATACTGGTCAGGTCTGGGAGTGCGTGATCGGCGGATGTGAACCCGTCCAGATCGGTGACGATGGTTTTGCTTTGTTCCCGGTTCCAGATTCCGGATTGTCCGTCTATTCTCCGAAGGGAGTCTGACGTGGGTAAACGACGTCCTCGCACATGGCCAGAGATTCCAGCTCCGCTGGCGGGTCCGGTCATGGATAATCACACACACCTTCCCGTTCATGAGGGCGAAATTCCGAAAGCTGACGGTGTGAAGCTGTCTCTTGAAGAACAGATTGAGCGTGCTCGATCGGTGAATATCACCCGCCAGATCTCCTCTGCCTGCGAGCTCCCTGACTTCGATCCGATGATTCAGATCGCTCGATCCTTCCACGGCGTCCAGGTTTCGCTGGCGATCCACCCAAACGAAGCCGCTCTTCACGCTGGAGTCCAAGTCCCGTCCCCCGACGGATTAACCCCGATTCAACGCGATCATCACATTCCCCTTGATGAAGCGCTGTCAGAAGTTGAACGACGTTTAAGTGACCCGACGGTCGTCGCAGTCGGAGAGAGTGGGTTGGACTACTTCCGTACCGCAGACGAAGGTAAGCAAGCGCAAAAAGAATCGTTTGCCGCCCACATTCAGATGGCTGAGCGAGCCGGCCTGCCCCTGCAGATCCACGATCGTGACGCTCACGATGACACGGTTTCCGTCCTTGATGACGTGGCGCACGCGGATCAGCTGATTGTCTTCCACTGCTTCTCCGGAGATGGGCAACTGGCAGACATCCTGGCAAAGAATGGCTGGTATGCATCGTTCGCGGGCCCCATTTCGTATCCCGCCAATGATCACCTTCGCCAGGGGCTTCTCCGGATGCCCCGCGAACTTGTTCTTGTCGAAACGGACGCTCCCTATCTGACACCCGTCCCACATCGTGGTTCGCCGAACTCTTCGTACGTGATGGCTCACACCGTCCGATTTATCGCCGATCTTTGGGAAGTCAGTGAAGAAGAGGCCTGCTGTCGATTGATGGAAAACTCGTTCAGAGTCTACGGAAAGTAGAGGTGGGTGCGCCTTTTTGGCGGTTGAGAACGCGCTAGCTTCGTCCCATGAGGCATCAAGATCGGTGATGAACCTCGTCAATTTGTTTCGTGAAGATAGACACGAACTGGCGCACACAGATAACAAAACGGTTACGGTAAGTGTGTTAGTCCGTTATCGGCTCACACGATGCGCGCATCGAGTCACCCGAGCGGAACCTGCAAAGTCTGGAGCCACGTGATCATTTCACACCCGAGCAAACGAACCGTCATCGCTGGCGCGTCCGCGCTTGCCCTTGCAATGGTGGGAATCACCGCGGGCGGAGTTGCCTCCGCTCATCATCAGGTCACCCTCGAACTCGACGGTGTCTCACTGCCGGTCGAAGGTTTCTACACCACTGTTGACGATGTTCTTGAATCCGCAGGTGTGAATATTGGCGAGCACGACCTTGTTGCTCCCGCGACCTCAACTCGCGTCCGCGACGGCGACATGATCGTAGTCCGCATGGCCTCCGCATACGCGGTGAACATTGACGGCGAAGACCTGACCGCATGGTCAACCGCCGACAGCATTGACGGCGTCTTGGACTCCATCAACAGCGCGTCTACGATTACGTTGGCTGCGGATCGTTCCAAGTTGCGTTCTGAAATGCCCGTTGTTACCGACGGTACGCCGATCATTCTTGACGTTGATGGCACACAAACCGAAATCACCGCGTCCGGTAAGGGAGCTGACAAGGTCCTCGCAGACGCCGGTGTCACGCTCGGCGAATTCGATCGTTTCTCTTACATCTTCAGCGAAGGTAAGACCACGCTGAAGGTCACCCGAGTGAGCCGAGAAACCGTCACCGAAACCGAGGAGGTTGCCTACTCGACCGAAGAGCGTGAAGATGACACCCTCTACCAGGGCGAAACTTCGGTCGTTCAGGCCGGTGTGAACGGCTCTATCACCCGCAAGCTGTTCCGCGAAACAGTCGACGGGCAGGTCACCGTGAACCGCGTAATTTCTGAAACCAAGACCGAGGCAACTAACGAGATCGTTGCCAAGGGAACCAAGGAGCGCACCGCTTCAACCGCTACCGCTTCTGCTGGCACTGGAAGCGCATACTCACTGTCTGCTGATTCTTCTGGTGTTTGGACAGCCCTTGCGCAGTGTGAGTCGGGCGGTAACCCGGCAACGAACACGGGAAACGGATACTACGGCCTCTACCAGTTCTCCTTGTCGACCTGGCGGTCAGTTGGTGGTACGGGGCTTCCGTCCGACGCATCCGCTGAAGAACAAACTGCCCGAGCTCAAGCATTGCAGGCGCGTGCAGGCTGGGGCCAGTGGCCGGCGTGCACCCGAGCAATGGGTCTGTACTGACGGGTAGCGGGCCTGTACTGACCGGTAATGTGGGCTGAACTGACAGATTCTGCCTGCTAGCGTCAGTAGAATCCGCGTTGCTGAACAGCATTGATTCTCAACACGCCACAGACGAGCGTTGACTTTCTTAAAATAAGTGGGGTGTAAAGGATCACCTTGCACCTGTTCACCTATGCAGTGCCCCTGGAATCACGTACCGTGGACACCGGTGAACTACTCACATTCCACTCAAGGAGCCACCGACCCCGTGATTTCACGTTCGATGCTTTCTGAAACCGTCCTGCACCCCACTCGTGCTTTCCTGGGCGGATTACACCCAACGCGCAAGGCAGTCGTTGCCACCGCATGGGTGGCGTCTGCGACGATGGCGGTTGTTGCTGCCGGTGGAATAATGTCGTCTCGCGCCGAGCTGACGCTCGAAGTCGATGGGGTTTCTCAGCCGATCACGACGTGGGGTGGAAGCGTCTCGTCCGTTCTGGCGCGCGCGGGTGTCGCGGTTGGCGAACACGATCTGATTCAGCCGTCGTTGAACACGGTTGCTCCCGATGGGGGAACGATCATCGTGCGTACCGCGAAGAAATACAAGCTAACCGTTGATGGGACGCCGACGACGATTTGGTCGACCGCTTCCTCCGTGCAGGCTCTTCTTGCAGGTTCAACGTCCCTCGGTAGCGATGTTGCCGTTGCGGCGGATCGTAGGTCTGTCAGGAAAGACATGACGAAGATTGTCGAGCGTTCACAGAACATCACGATCCAGGCTGACGGCCAGCATACTACGGTCCAGGCCTCTCCTGAACAGCATCCCGATGACATCGTCGCGCAGGCTGGAGTCCAGTTGGCTCCCAATGACCGCCTGAACGTGAGTGCCCAGCCTGATGGATCGATGAAAATTAACGTGGACCGCGTGACTCGCGGATACGTTGATGTGGATGTCCCCGTTGAATTCAGCGAAACCACCCAAGAGTCTGCGGACCTGTTCAAGGGAGAATCGAAGATTACCCAAGCGGGTGTTCAAGGTGTTGCTACTCAGAAGCAATGGCAGGAAAGTGTGAACGGCACGCCCGTTGTTTCCGCCGTGATCAGTGAATCGGTGACAACCGCTCCCACCGCGCAGGTCAGGTCGAATGGTACAAAGGAAGCGACCCCTCAGGCGCTTGCTATCGCCGGAATCGACCCGAAGGCCACGCTGGAGACAACCACGGACAGTGCGGGCAACTCGATCACCGCATACACGGCAAAGCTTGGAACGATCTCTACCGAAGACGAAGTGAACGCTGTTATTGCATCGATTGAAAGCGCGACGGATCGTGCGAAGGCTCGCGCTGCGTCCGCGTACGGTGTCAGCGTCGCTTCCTATGCCGCTGGCGATCCGCGTGGCATTGCCCAGGAACTAGTGGTCAGTTTTGGCTGGGACATCAGTGAATTCCAGTGCCTTGATAAGTTGTGGACTCGCGAATCTCACTGGAACCCCAGAGCAGAGAACGTGAGCTCGGGCGCCTACGGTATCCCGCAGTCGCTTCCCGGCTCGAAGATGGCGTCCGAGGGTGATGACTGGCGAACCAACCCAGAAACTCAGATCAAATGGGGTCTGAAGTACATCAAGGGTCGCTACCAGAACCCGTGTGGTGCATGGGCTCATTCTGAGTCTGTCGGCTGGTACTAATCCTCCGCGTGAATTGTGCGGGCAACGTTCACTGTCATGGCGAGCGCAACCTAGTGCACACTTTCCGCGCCACGGTCCAGCCTGCCTGACCAGTAGAATGACAGGGTGACTCGATCTCGTACCCGCACTCCGAATACTCGCCTGGATCCGACCCTTCCAGAGGGCGCCCAGCCGTCTGAAACCGGCTTGCTTGGCCCGCTTGAAGTGAAAGCGATTGCCGATGCGCTCGGTATTCGCCCGACGAAAGTTTTGGGGCAGAACTTTGTACACGATGCGGGGACGGTTCGTCGCATCGTTCGCGCCGGTGGCGTGGAAGCGGGGGACGAGGTCATTGAGGTTGGCCCCGGCCTTGGTTCGCTGACGCTGGCGATTCTTCAGACCGGTGCGCGCGTGCGGGCGGTCGAGATTGATCCGCCACTGGCTCAAGCTCTTCCGCAGACTGTTGCTGCTCGTATGCCTGAAGCTGCTGATCGTTTGCACGTGGTGAACGCGGATGCGACGAAGATCAACGGTGTTGATGACTTCGGTGTGGATTGGCCGCCTCCGACGAAGCTGGTCGCGAACCTGCCGTATAACGTTGCTGTTCCGGTGCTTCTGGCGATGCTAGAGAGGTTCCCGACGCTGACGGATGTTCTTGTCATGGTCCAGTCTGAGGTCGCTGATCGCTTGGCCGCAGGCCCCGGGTCGCGCACCTATGGCGTGCCGTCGGTGAAGGCCGCGTGGTACGGTCAGGCTGAGCGTGCGGGCACGATCGGTCGCAGTGTTTTCTGGCCGGTTCCGAACGTGGACTCTGCGTTGGTTCGTTTGCGCCGCGATGGAGAGCCTCGTGGCGATGAAGAACTGCGTCACGCAACCTTCGAGGTCTGTGATGTGGCGTTCGGTCAGCGCCGAAAGACTCTACGCGCCGCGTTGAAGACATGGGCGGGTTCGCCCGCTGCCGCCGAAGCGCTGTTGGACGCTGCCGGAGTGGAATCGACTGCCCGCGGTGAAGCACTCGGCATTGAAGAATTCGTGCGCCTTGGTCGCGCGGTTCTCGACCTGCGTGCGTGTGGGGTGCTTGCTGCTCGCGTCGATCCGCGTACAGGCAAGTCCGTGGGTTTTTCCTCAATAGACCAGGCCGCCTCCACTGCAGCCCTTGGCGCTGACCATGGGGCGGAGTCGGTGGGCGCTCAACAGCAGGATTCTGCCGATGCGTGAAGTTACGGCGAGCGCTCCGGGCAAAGTGAATCTGACTCTTCGCGTGGGACACCCCACCGAGGACGGATATCACCCGCTGGTCACGGTCTTTGAAGCGCTCAATATGCGCGAGACAGTCACAGTTCGCACGTCCCGCCGTCTTGGTATTCACGTGACAACAACGGCGTACCTGCCTAACGGCCGGGTTGATGAAGCGACGACTGCTGCAATGGCGGACTTGGATCCCGAAAACCACTTGTGCGTCAAAGCTGCACGTAGCCTGCAAAAACTTGCTGCGATGGGACCGTGGGGACACACGGCTGCCGGCATTGAGATCCACGTGGAAAAGCATGTGCCGATGGCTGGCGGTATGGCTGGTGGGTCCGCGGATGCTGCCGCGACGCTTGTCGCCTGCAATGCACTCTGGGAGTTGGGCCTCAACAGCGATCAGCTTGAGATGATGGGGCGAGCGTTGGGTGCTGACGTTCCCGCATGCCTGACCGGTGGTATCGCGCTGGGAACCGGTCGAGGCGACCGCATGAGTCTGCTTGCCGACGGTTCAGACGAACCGCGTCACCACTGGGCGATCGCCTTGGCACACGGGGGTTTATCAACGCCAGCTGTTTTCCGTCAGCTTGACCAGATGGGCGGGCCTGCAGGCAAGTGGGAGCTTCTTGAAGATCTCAGTGATGAAGCGGGCGCTCTACTGACAGGTTCTGCTGAGCAAGCCGCGCCCTGCCTCGTCAATGATCTGACCGAAGCGGCACTTGAATTGCGCCCCGAACTGGCTAAGACGATTGCTGGCGCGCGTCATGCTGGCGCCCTGGCCGTGGTTCTTTCCGGATCAGGTCCGACAATCGCCGCTCTTGCCACCAGCGCGGAAGACGCCCAGCGCATTGCCGACGAACTTGCCCAGCTCCCGAGCGTCTCCGCAGCGCCCACGACGTGGGGGGCTGCGCGTGGCGCAATGATTGAGCACGAGGACAACGCATAAATGGCTCACCTTCTAGGAACACAATCCTTGGCCGCAATGGCGGGATCGCGCAAACTGCTCAATGACGTCACCGTCAGCCTGTTCGATGGGTCGCGCGTCGGTATTCTTGGCCCGAACGGCGCTGGAAAGTCGACCTTGCTACGCCTGGTGGCCGGGATTCAGGAACCGGACTCTGGGCTTATCACCAAGCGCGACGGTGTCCGCATCGTCGTGTTGGATCAGGTGGATTCGCTCGACCCGCAGATGAGTGTTGTCGACGCCGTCCACCCCGGGCTTGAAGAATACGAGTGGGCCTCGAACCCAGCGATCCGCGACATCCACGCTGGTCTGCTGTCCGACATCGACACGCGCGCACTGATCGGAACACTGTCGGGTGGGCAGAGGCGCCGCGTTGCACTTGCCCGAGTACTCGCCACCGAATCAGACATCGTCTGCTTGGACGAGCCGACGAACCACCTCGATGTTGAAGGCGTCGCATGGCTGGCCCGCCACCTGAACGCGCGCTTCGCAAAGCCCGGCACGAATGGCGCTCTGCTGGTTGTCACGCACGACCGATGGTTCCTCGACACCGTGTGCGAACACATCTGGGAAGTCGTCGCCGGAGTCGACCCGGGTGGCGACCGTCCACAGATCGCTGGCCACGTCGAAATCTACGACGGTTCTTACGCCGCCTATACGCTGGCTCGCGCCGAACGTGTCCGCCAAGCCGATGTGGCTGCCCAAAAGCGCGCGAATCTGCTGACCAAAGAGCTCGCGTGGTTGCGTCGAGGCGCGCCCGCGCGCACATCAAAGCCAAAGTTCCATATTGCTGCCGCAGAAGCCTTGATCGCCGACGTGCCACCACCGCGCGACACCGTTGAACTGGTGAAAATGGCGACCGCGCGCCTAGGCAAAGACGTCCTAGACCTTGAGGATGTTTCGATCGCATTCACGCGCCCGAACGGCGAGGCGAACATCATTTTTGACGGTGTCACCTGGCGCCTCGCGCCCGGCGAACGAGTCGGCATCGTCGGTGTCAACGGCGCAGGAAAGACAACTCTGCTGAACCTTCTGCGCGGAGACATCCAGCCTGACTCCGGTCGCGTCAAGCGCGGTAAAACCGTCGAAGTGGCCACGCTGTCCCAAGACACGCATGAACTGGATGCGCTCGCGGATATGCGAGTCGTCGAAGCTGTCGCCCAGGTTGCGCAGACCTCGATCGTCGACGGGCGCGAGGTTAGTGCCGCGCAGATGACGGAACGCATGGGCTTTACCCGTCAGCGCGCCTACACGCGAATGAGTGAGATTTCGGGTGGCGAACGCCGTCGCCTGCAGCTGATGCGCCTGCTGATGGCTGAACCGAACGTGCTCCTGCTTGACGAACCGACGAACGACCTCGACACCGATACTCTGGCGTCGATGGAAGACCTGCTGGATTCCTTCCCGGGCACGCTCGTTGTTGTTTCGCACGACCGCTACCTGCTGGAGCGCGTCACCGACCACCAGGTCGCACTGCTCGGCGATGGAAAGTTGCGCGCCCTGCCCGGCGGTGTCGAACAGTACCTTGCCATGCGCGAAGAGGCTCTGGGGCTCACGGCTTCCGGCAGTAATGCGCGCTCAGTGTCGGCGAATGTATCCGGGAATTTGGCAGGTAAGTCTGCGGGCAATTCTGCTTCGAATTCCGCGGGGAACGAGGCCGCCCCGACCATCTCTCACGCCGCCGCTCGTAGGACGGCGAAGAAAGACGCCGATCGTATCGAACGTAAACTCGAAAAACTGCGCGCCTCGGAAACAAAACTGTCTGATCGCCTCGCCGATCTGAGCGCCCGTGTTGCCACGGATGCCTCGTTGGTCGACGAACTGACACAGGTGGCAACCGAACATCGCCAGATTCTAGACGAGATCGACGAACTTGAAATAGCGTGGCTGGAAGTGGCGGAACTGTTGGATTAGTTGGGAGCTGGCGGCCAGGACTCAGCTACCGCCAGGACTCAGCCCAGGCGTCGTCAGGACTCAGCCACCGATGAGGACGAAGAGCTCAGTCACCCAGCAGATCGTCGGTGAAGAAACGGCTGGAATCCGCCAATAGTTTGGCCATGAGGGCGCACTGGCGGCCATAGAGGTTCCACACTTCGTCTTCGCCGGTCACAACAAGGTGTTCACCAGCTTCGATTGCGATCTCGCGGTCGTTCATCCACGACGACGAATACTGATCCATCAGCGGAATCATTGTCTGTTCCAGTGCCTCAATAGTGGCCAGCGCAACTTCTGCCTGATCCATCAGCGCGCACGCTTCGTTGTAGCGCTCTTCCATGTGGCGCAGGCGCTCCAGCGCTTCAGATTCTCGGGTCACAGTCATTCCTCAGTTTCGAAGGGAGCCAGTAGAACTGTCAGAAGATCAGCGAGTTTTTCGCGCTCGCCAGATGACAGAGGAGCCAGGATTCTGCGTTCAGAATCGAGTAGGGACGCAAGCGCGGTATCAACTTTCGTCTTGCCCTCCTCGGTCAGTTTCACCTGAACGATGCGACGATCTTCAAGTGTGGAAGAGCGTGTGACCAGGCCTTTTGCCTGTAGGCGGTCAATACGGTTCGTCATCGTGCCACTTGTCACCAAGTGTTCGGCGATCAAATCACCCGGAGTCAGCACATAGGGTTCCCCCGCGCGACGCAGGGACGAAAGAACGTCGAATTCCCACGTTTCTAAGCCGTGGTTGGCGAATGCGGCTCGGCGGGCGCGGTCGAGGTGCTTGGCCAGACGAGTTACTCGCGACAGAACGAACATCGGCGTGGGATCCAGATCTGGGCGCTCGTTCGTCCACGCTTCGACAATGCGAGCGACCTCATCGTGCGCCTCGTAAGCCGGACAGGAAGTGCGATCAGCTGAAGTCATTGCACACAATCCTCCGATCGGACGACCAGCGATGGGCTGGGACGCATATTGCGAATGCCGTTCCAGACTAGGTTCACAACGTGTGCGGCGACCTCGTCCTTCTTCATTCGCCGATCGTCCAACCACCACTGTCCAACCTGCGCAATGAGGCCGACCAGCATCTGCGCGTACAGGGGAGCGAGGTTCGCGTTGATGTCCGTGTGCGAGAACTGCTCGGCCAACAGGTATTCGACGCGCGACGCGACATCGCCGAGCACGGAAGAGAACGAGCCCTGCGTGCGATCGGTGGGTGCGTCGCGAACCAGTACGCGGAAGCCGTCCGTGTGCGATTCGATGTAGTCCAAAAGGGCGAGTGTCGCGTTTTCTAAAAGGATACGAGGCCGGGCGCTGGACTCCAACGACGTGTGAAGCTTCGTCACAAGCGCCTGAACTTCACGGTCCACGATGACCGCATACAGGCCTTCCTTGCCACCGAAGTGCTCATAGACGACCGGCTTCGACACTTTTGCCTTCGATGCGATCTCTTCAACGCTCGAAGCATCAAAGCCTTTTTGAGCGAAAAGTGAGCGTCCAATTTCAACTAGTTGTTCGCGCCGTTCGAACCCGCTCATTCGCGTGCGTTTTTCACTCATACGGTCAGTATGTCATCTGAATCGGGTCGCGCGGAAGGTGTGAGGTGTGGCGCGAACGAGCCTTCTGCACCTGGCCGACGTGGCGAGGCAAGGGGTAAATATGGCAGAATCAAAAGGCGTTTTCCGCCCTGGTGTAACGGCAGCACATGGGTTTTTGGTGCCTTTGGTCCGGGTTCGAGTCCTGGGGGCGGAGCTACAAGTGGGTCGCCGCCACGATTTTGGAAGGTAAATTATGACCGTTCCTGCAGCTGTCATTGTCCTCGCCGCAGGTCAAGGCACTCGTATGAAGTCCTCTCTTCCCAAGGTTGTGCACCCCGTTGCCGGTCGTTCCATGATTGGACATGCCCTGAAAGCAGGCGAAGGCCTGAACCCCGCGCACCTAGTTGCTGTTGTGCGCCACCAGCGTGAGCTTGTCGAAGCTGAAATTAAGCGCGTCAGCCCCACCGCTATCATCGCCGATCAGGATGAAATCCCCGGCACCGGACGAGCCGTTCAATGTGGCCTGGAAGAGCTGGAACGCCAGGTTGGCCAGATCCACGGCATTGTTGTCGTCACCTACGGTGACGTCCCCATGCTGAGTACCGAGACTCTGAAAGACCTTGTCGATGCCCATGTCGAACAGGCAAATGTCGTCACCGTCCTGACCTCGCGCGTCGATGATCCCACGGGCTACGGTCGCATTATTCGCGATGCCGGCGGTCGCGTGACCGCCATCGTCGAGCAGCGTGACGCCACCGAAGAACAGGCCCTCATCAACGAAATCAACGCTGGTATCTACGCATTCGACGCTGACTACCTGCGCGAATCCCTCGCCAACGTAGGAACCAACAACGACCAGGGCGAGGTCTACCTGACCGACGTCCTCGCGGCGGCCACCCCCGCTGGAAAGCGCGCGGGCGCCATGGAACTTCTCGATGAATGGCAAGCACAGGGGTGCAATGACCGCGTCCAGCTTGCAGAACTCGGCGCTGAGTTCAACCGACGCATCTGCGAAAAGCACATGCGCGAAGGCGTTTCCATCATCGACCCCGATTCCACGTGGATCGGCGTTGATGTCGAGATCGGAAACGACACAACAATCTGGCCAGGAACCGTGTTGCGTGGTGCGACGGTGATCGGATCCGAGTGTGAGATCGGTCCCTCAGTGACCCTCGATACCGCGATTGTCGGGAATCGTGCGGTTATCCACAACGCATGCGTGTTCAACGTATCGGTTGCACCCGATACGATGGTTACACCATTCAGCGTCATCGGACAGTCCAGTCGGGACTGACCGATCCGGGTTCTTTAAGCAAGGGGAGGAACGCCGCATGAGCGGATTGGTCACCAGTGGAGAGAAGAGCCTCGTCCTCGTTTCGGGTCGAGCGCACTTGGAACTTGCCGAAGAGGTCGGCAAAGAAATCGGGTGCGGGCTTTCGCAAGTGACCGCCTACGATTTTGCGAGCGGCGAAATCTACGTCCGCTTCAATGAATCCGTTCGTGGCGCAGACGTCTTTGTCCTTCAGTCACACACAGGCGATATCAACAAGTGGCTGATGGAACAGCTCATCATGATTGACGCTGCCAAGCGTGCCTCAGCAAAGCGCATTACCGCTGTCTCGCCGTTCTACCCCTACTCGCGGCAGGACAAGAAGCACCAGGGTCGTGAACCGATCTCGGCTCGCCTGGTCTCTGACCTGTACAAGACCGCCGGCGCTGACCGCGTCATGAGCGTTGACCTGCACGCCTCGCAGGAACAGGGCTTTTTCGACGGGCCGGTCGACCACCTCTTCGCAATGCCGGTTTTGGTTGACTACGTCCGTTCGCGCCTCGACCTTTCCAACACCGTCATGGTGTCCCCAGACGCTGGCCGTATTCGCGTCGCCGAAAAGTGGTCTTCGAAGCTCGGCGGTTGCCCGCTGGCATTTGTCCACAAGACCCGCGATACCACCCGCCCGAACGTTGCCATCGCCAACCGTGTCGTCGGTGAAGTTGCAGGCAAGGAATGTGTTCTGGTCGACGATATGATCGACACTGCTGGCACGATCACCGAGGCCGTCAAGGTCCTCAACAACGCAGGCGCCAAGAAGGTTGTCATCGCCGCAACGCACGGCATCCTCTCTGATCCGGCAACTCGTCGCCTCTCTGAATGTGGAGCAACCGAGGTCGTCGTCACCGACACCCTGCCGATTCCGCCCGAGAAGCGCTTCCCGACTCTGACCATTCTGTCGATCGCACCGCTGTTGGCACGCGCCATCCGCGAGGTCTTTGACGACGGATCGGTCACATCACTGTTCGACTGACTCGCTTTTCACCGCCCTCGTCGGGTACTCTGATTGAGTTGCTCCGGCGAGGGCGGTTTCTCTATTCCGCCGTTATCGACAGGGCCTTTCGGATCTTTACCGGTCGCCTGGGTTCTTCGACGCTTGAGCGTGAAACATTAATACTCAGGAGGACATTTCTTATGAGCGATAACCCGATCCTTGTCGCCACCACCCGCACCGAGTTCGGTAAGGGCGCCGCGCGTCGTGCTCGCCGTGCGCAGATGGTTCCGGGCGTTGTTTACGGCCACGGCGAAACCACCCACCTTGACCTTCCCGGACACGACCTGTTCCTGATCGTTCGTGGTAACAAGAACGCTCTTGTTGAGCTTAAAATCGACGGTACGTCGCAGCTCGCACTTGTCAAGGACGTTCAGCGTCACCCGGTCAAGCGCAACCTGCTCCACGTTGACTTCCTGGCCGTCAAGGCTGGCGAAAAGGTTGACGTCGAGGTCGCAATCGTCGTCGTCGGCGAAGCAGTCCCCGGCACCACCCACAATGTCGAAGAGCACACCGTGACCGTCAAGGCTCCGGCAACCGACATCCCCGAGTCTATCGAGGTTGACGTGACCGGCCTCGAAGCTGGCACCGTTGTCCGCGTCTCCGACCTAGTTCTGCCGGCCAACGTTGAGTGCGAACTCGACGCCGAGCAGGATGTCGTCATTATCTCCGAGCTCGCTGCAGAACCTGAAGAAGAAGCTCCGGCAGAAGCTGAAGAAGAAGGCGACGCTGAGTGAACTAGCGCGTAGCGTTTTCTTTCAAGGCGGGCGGGTCGTATGTGCGGCTCGCCCGCCTTGCTGTGTCCAGGGGAACATGGAGCGGATCGTTGCCGGGGTAAGCAGTGGCCCCAGAAGGCGGGTGTCTAGTTTTATCGTGTGAGGCGACGTTCTTGGGGCTGTTTTTGTCGCCTCGCCCGCCTTCAACGTCTGCGTAGACTATGAAGCGAGGGCACACTCCCACTGCGAGTGATTGAGTGCGAGCTACAGCCTGAAAGAATCGTGAAACTAAATCCTGCGAGTCGAAGCGAGAACACGAGTGAGTGAAACATCCGGGCCATGTCCGGCGGTGGGTGGTGTGAAGATCCCGGCCTCGTACCCCAAGCAGGCTGATCCAACGACGTGTGGGATTGCGACGCTTGCTGTGCTTGCTGCCCGTGCGAACGCGGATCCCGTGTACTTGTCTTTGCCACCTGATAAGCGTGAGCGCGCGCAAATTCATCTGCATCGTGTTGCGTCGCGCGTGGGTGTGCCGTGGCCTCAGGCGCTGGGTACGTCGCCGTGGGCGCTGGCGAAGTTGGCTTCGAAAGCGACGGGGGAGCGCCACCGTATTGTTGTGCGCGGGAAGCACCTTCGTGTGGCTGTCGATTCCGCTCTTTGCCGAGGCCGGGATGTCTTGGTTTTCACCGGTGGCGGGGATACGCCCGGGTCGGCGTGGATCCCACGGCATGTGGTGCTTTTGCTTGCGGGTGGCACGGATAGGGGAATGTACGCGGTGTTTGAGCCTTCAAGTGGCACGGTGTTCCGCGTGAATGCGGACGATTTCTACGCCGGAGCCCCAAGCGCTCGCGCCTCGATGGGGCACTGGAAGAACGTACTCTGCGCGGTTGCGCCGACTGAGTAAACAGAGTGTGGGTTGTACTAAACGGAGTGCGGGTTGTATCAGGCACATGCGAGACCGAGAAGCTTTGCCCTTTTAGAAAGTTGGGAGCGCGTCTGAGAGAAGGCGGCCTCGTGACACATACTTTTCCGTGAGTAACGCGAAAGTGGTAGCGGCTGCCAGGCCGTCGGCGTCACGCACCATCGCCGGATCCAAACAATAGCCGAAAGCTTCATCGCACCCGAACACGATGCCTGGCGTGCGCGCAACGTGCGACATCGAATCGGCACTACGAGCCACGCTCACGTGGAAACGCGTAGCAACACGCTCAAGCGCATCCGAACACGACTCGGCGGCAACCAGCACGGCGTCGGAATCCATCGCGTGGCGTCGCGCGACTTCGGATGCCAACAGGTAGGCGACCATATCGTTGTCGAGGTACTCCCAGTGCGGATTATCCCCACCAAAAGGGAGTCCAACGCGCAGGCGACGGCCATTATCAAAAGTAATAACAACCAGGTCAGCGCCATTCTGGGACGCATGGTCAAGAACTCGTTGAGCGGCAACGTCGTCGACGCCAGCGTTCGGCGCACCAATAACGTCAACATCACGAAAACCGATGCGTTCGCAGATCGTGGTTGTCAGCAATCGAGTAGTTGCGTATTCGGGTGCGTACACAATCTTCGATTGCTTCTCAGTCGCGGGCTTACCTAGAACGACTCGATCCACGTACGCGTCCACCATGCCTTGGCCGATGAATTCCCAACCGGATTCGGCGCGTGGAATGTCGGGCATAGCAGGGGCAGATGCGGTGAACGTATCGATTGCGGTGCGTTCTTCAGCAGTGACCAAGACGCCTTCAGCTTCGCGTGAGGTTGCGCGTCCACCGAGTGCAAACTCCACGCGCGGAATACCGTCCGTGCGCGGGGAAGAAGCTGGGCGCAAAATGATCGCCGCGTCAGAGAGCAACATTCGTAGGCTGAAGGCTCCAATGGGGGAAGGAAGCGCGCGAGGAATCATCAGTGCGTGCCCGCCGGCTGCCTCAATGATGCGGGCAACGTCGGTCAGGTTCTGCGTTTCTGCGCCATCTTCGCTTTGGGGCGCGTGGTCGTAGCCGACGACCACGCGGAAACGTTCGCCGATTTTCTGTTCCAGGTATGCGGCAATCCCCCAAGCACTACGTGCAAATACCTCGATGTCGTTCATGGGTTTAAGGCTAATATCTGCGCAGGTCATAGGGATATTTTTTGTTAAGAATTGGTCGACGCCACACAATGAAACCTCTAGGGGTTTCATCGCGTCGGGAAAGAAGGGGCGGGAGGTCGGCGTTAACCGTTCTAAGAAAACAACGAATGTGTGGGCATGTGAGGCTGAAGTGGGGACAACCACGTATCCTCAAAGCAGGTGCCGTCTTCGCCGTTGTGAAATGTGCGATGTCGGTGGTGAAGAACACGTTGAGAGGCACTGAGAGGCGACAACCGTGACGCATTTGCGAACAGATGACGTGGTGGACCTGACCTGCGACCTCATCGATATTCCGTCGGTCAGCGGCGACGAAAAGGCGATCGCGGATGCGATTGAAGAGGCGTTACGCGGCGCCTCGCATCTGGAAGTCCTGCGTGATGGAGATGCGATTGTGGCGCGGACGAACCTGGGGCGTTCTCAGCGAGTGATTATCGCCGGACACATTGACACGGTGCCGATTTCCGGGAATGTGCCACACGTCCGCGAAGAAACAGATGGGGTTGAGAGGGTTCGAGGCCGGGGGGCTGTTGACATGCTCGGCGGTGTGGCCGGAGCCCTGTATGCTGCGCTGAAGCTGAATGAACCGAAACATGATGTGACATGGGTTTTCTACGATCATGAGGAAGTTGCGGCTCCCTTGAATGGGCTGGGGCGCGTCTATCGCAATCATCCCGATTGGATTGATGGTCAGTTCGCGATCCTCGGTGAACCCACGAATGCTCAGATTGAGGGTGGTTGCAATGGAACGGTTCGTGTGATTGCGACGGTCTCGGGTGTTGCTGCGCACTCGGCTAGGGCGTGGCGAGGCGATAATGCCATCCACAAGGTAGCGCCAATCATCGAAAAGATCGCCATGTTCGGCAATCCGGTGGTGAATGTTGACGGGTTGGACTTTAGAGAATCCCTGTCCGTCACCCGAATTGACGGTGGTATCGCAAACAACGTCATTCCCGATTCGGTGCGTTTGACCGTGAATTATCGTTTTGCTCCATCGAAGTCGCCGGCGGACGCGATCGCTCACATCGAGTCCTACTTTGATGGGGTCGATGCACTCTTTGAAATTGACGACGAATCAGAAGGTGCTCGCCCCGGTGCGGACTCTGTTTTAGCGCAGGAATTCATCGAAACAGCACGTCGAGTCATGGCACCAGAAGGCGAAGACCTCAGCGTGAGCGCGAAGGTTGGGTGGACCGATGTTGCTCGCTTTTCTGCTCTTGGGATCCCCGCGATCAATTGTGGTCCGGGTGATCCGCTTCAAGCTCATACTCAAGATGAAGCAGTTCCGGTCTCCCAGCTCCGCCACTACGCGAAGATACTGATTGATTATATTGGGGCGGCCTCGTCGATCAGCGAAGAACGAAACTAGAATCGAAGGACGTGGCCACCTACCGCCACTATTTCAAGGAGAAAATATGAGCGAAACTGTACGTCACTCATACCAGCGTGGCCCGGTTGTCCTGCGCGGTAAAGCAATCCCGAAAGAAACATCGGACGCGAGGCTCTTGCAGGCGCAGGAGACCTCGGATTGGCTTCACGCAGACCCCTGGAGAGTATTGCGAATCCAAGCTGAGTTCGTTGAAGGCTTCGGTGCCCTCTCTGAAGTTGGGCCCGCGATCTCGGTCTTCGGTTCGGCTCGCACTCCGGAGAACGACCCCTACTGGACGGCCGCCTACGAAATCGGGCGCATGCTTGCCGAGCGCGGAATAGGTGTCATCACCGGTGGGGGTCCGGGTGCGATGGAGGCAGCGAATAAAGGCGCGTGGGATGCCGGTGGAACGTCTATTGGTCTTGGCATTGAACTGCCACACGAGCAGGCGCTCAATCCATGGATCACAGTGGGTATTAACTTCCGCTACTTCTTTGCGCGTAAGACGATGTTCGTGAAGTATTCGCAGGGCTTCATCGTCATGCCTGGCGGTTTTGGCACCATGGACGAATTATTCGAAGCAATGACCCTAGTCCAGACTCGCAAGGTTGGTTCCTTCCCGATTGTCCTGGTCGGTACCGAATACTGGTCAGGGCTGATCGCCTGGATCCGCGAAAAGATGATTGGAGAGGGAACCATTTCCCCCGAAGATATTGATCTTGTGAAGATTGTTGACGATCCTGCCGAAGTAGTTCGTATCGCCTGCGGAGGATGATGAGTCTCTTTCCTCGCGAACTTGTGGTGATTACAGGTAAAATAGGGGCGTTACCGTAACGCGACCGCGTTCGCGGACAGTAGGAACAAGGAGCGGCACATGGCAGCCATGAAGCCAAGGACCGGCGACGGACCGTTGGAAGCCACCAAAGAGGGGCGCGGAATCATCATGCGAATCCCTAGCGAAGGTGGTGGCCGTCTCGTCATCGAACTGACCCCGGATGAAGCTTCGGCTCTTGCGGAAGCGCTCGCTCAGGCGGTTTGAGCAGATTTTTATACAGCGCGGGCGTGACCAGCATAAATGCTGGTCACGCCCGTTTTGTTTGTCGCTCAGCGCTTCACCGCAACCGCCAGTCCGTCACCGACGGGCAACAGACAGGGCACGAAGTCTGGGGATTCGCGCAGGAAGCGGATCAGTTCGCGACACATCACGGTTTCAGCGTCGCGACGAGCCGGATCACACACTTGATCGTTCCACATGGCGTGTACGAGCGCGACGGTGCCACCGGGGCGCAGGATGCGCACGGCGTGATCCAAGTATTCGGGGGTTTGGGAGATGTCCGCATCCAGAACAACCAGGTCGTAGCCTCCGTCGGTCATGCGGGGCAGAACGTCGAGCGCACGACCAGAAATGGTGCGGATACGTTCGGAGCCGATTCCGGTGCGGTTGAACATGGCTCGGGCCTGCTTGTGGAACTCGACTTCGGAGTCGATGGTGGTGAGGACACCATCAGGGCTCATTCCGTCGAGGAGCCACAGGCTGGACACGCCAGCGCCGGTTCCGACCTCAAGGACCGCGCGTGCGCCGGTCAGGGCTGCGAGCATACGCAGGGCCGCGCCGGTGCCGGGCGACACGGGGTTAGCACCGAGTTCGTTTGCTGCGTCGCGGGCTTCAAGAAGAATCTCGTTTTCGGCGATGTAATCTTCGGCGTACACCCAAGATTGAGCCTTATCTGCCATCGAAGGGCCTTTCCATATAAAAGAATCAGTTGAAAGTGATGTCTAGGCATAGCCTAACGCCCTCACGCTTCGCGTGAGGGCGCCTAGTAGGGACAAAGTTACTTATTAAGGGACCCGCCGGGGCCTTGGATGCCCAAGGGATCGACGTTGAGCAACGATGTCGAAGTGATTGCCCACGCAGGGCAATCGTTCAGTTCTTGATGGGGGAGACCCCAAGCGGGCGACCCGCCAGGCCTCGTTCCGTCTTGCCCAGTGCTGTTGCCAGCGCGAGGAGTTCACTTGCAGCCGGACCACCATCAAGGGAAACGGGGCGTCCGGCATCTCCGCCTTCACGCAACGCGATGTCCAGTGGGACCTGCGCCAACAGCGGAACCTCGTAACCGAGCTGAGCCGTCAGGCGAGCGGAAACCGATGCGCCACCGCCGGAACCGAAGAGCTCCAACTGAGAGCCGTCGGGCTGAGGCAAGTAGGACATGTTTTCGACAACACCGATGACCTTCTGCTGGGTCTGCGATGCGATGGAACCTGCACGTTCTGCGACCTCGGCGGCAGCAACCTGCGGGGTCGTGACGACCAGGACCTCGGAATTCGGCAGTAGCTGCGCGATTGAGATGGCAACGTCGCCGGTGCCCGGAGGCATGTCAATGAGCAGAACATCCAGGTCCCCCCAGAAGACATCAGCCAAGAACTGCTGGAGTGCGCGGTGCAACATGGGACCGCGCCAGATGACGGGCTGGCCGTCGGGAACGAACATACCGATGGACATGACCTTGATACCGGAAGCGCCGACGGGCGGAATAATCATGCCGTCGATGACCTGCGGGTCGTGGTCGACGCCCAGCATACGCGGAATCGAGAAGCCGTAGATATCGGCATCCATGACGCCGACCTTCAGGCCTGCCTGCGTCATCGCGGCAGCAAGGTTCGCGGTCATGGAGGATTTGCCGACGCCACCCTTACCGGAAGTAACAGCGATAACACGGGTCAGCGAATTGGGCTGAGCAAACGGGATTTCGCGCTCGGGGCGACCACCGTTTAGCTTCTCGCGCAGAGCTTTCTTCTGTTCGTCGGACATGACCCCCATGTCAACCTTGACGTTCTCAACGCCCTCAACTGTGCCAACAGCTGTGATGATGTCAGCGTTGATCGTGGTGCGCAGCGGGCAACCGGCGGTGGTCAGAAGAACCTCGACGGTGACGGTGGAGCCGTCAATGGTGACCTGCTCGGCGCTGGTCATGTTGAGGTCGACGATGGGACGGTGAATTTCGGGATCGATGACCGTTTCGAGCGCGGCCATCACCTGATCGATTGAGACAGACATGCTCTTATCCTACGTTGGCGTGCGCGTGGGGTCGTTTCCTAAGCCGGCCGGTGCACGAAAGTGAGTGTCAAAGCGTAGGCAACCGCCATTTTCCCGCCCCCCAAAGTCAGAAGTCCGTGGCGTGCGGATATGAGTAACGCGGGCGGTGAGTTATTCGAATTCCGCCCAATGCACAAGGCCACGCTTATCTCAGCGGGCGGCCTCGTTCCCTGAAACGTGCGCGGAATCCGGCGAGGTGCATTCTTCGGCGGACTCATCAATGCTCGAAGCGGATTTCTGGGAGGCAAGCAGTTCGGCGTGCAATTCTTCGCGAATGTCCTCACGCAAGGATTCGACCAGATCGCGTAGCTCGGAACGCACGAAGTCACGGGTGGCAACTTCCTGGACGGACAGGCGCAGGCTCGCAATTTCGCGGGTCAGATACTCGGTGTCAGCCAGATTGCGCTCGGCGCGCTGACGATCCTGCTGGGCCTGGACACGGTCGCGGTCATCTTGACGGTTCTGCGCAAGAAGAATCAGAGGAGCGGAATACGACGCCTGGGTTGAGAAAGCAAGATTGAGCAGGATGAATGGATAGGGATCCCACGCATACTTCTGCGACACCTGGTACAGCACGACATTCGCCATGATCCACGTGACCACGAAGATCGTCATGTACAAGATGAACTTCGGCGAGCCCATGAAACGGGCGGTCGCTTCGGCGAACTTGCCGAAACTATCACTCGATGACTTGCGACGCTTGAAGAAGCGGAAGCCAGCTTCGCGGGGAGTATCTAGACGTTCAGCCATCAATGCTCCTTGCCATCATGCGGTCAGTGACCTCGTCATCGTAATCGCGCCAGTCTTCTGGTAGCAGTTCGTCTAACACGTCGTCAACGGAGACTGCGCCCAGAAGGTGCGCGTCTTCATCTACGACGGGAAGGACTGTCAGATTGTACGTTGCCAACAGTCGTGTGACAGTTGCGACGTGAGCCTGCGGGGAAACGGCCTCAATATCAGAGTCGAGGATTGTGCCCAGCAGAGTCTGCGGGGGCTCGCGCAGGGCGCGCTGAATGTGGACCATACCCAAGTACGGGCCGGTCGGAGTCTCTTCCGGCGGGCGAGTAATGAACGCGACGGTCGCAAGGGACGCGGGAATATCTTCACGGCGCACAGAAGCAAGCATCTGCGCCACAGTCGCATCCGGGCCCAGCACAATCGGCTCGGTCGTCATCAGCGAACCTGCCGTCGACTCGGCGTAGGTGAGCAGTCGGCGAACGTCCTTAGCTTCCTCTGGCTCCATCAGGTTCAGCAGGTGCTGAGCCTGGGCTTCGGGAAGTTCGGAAACGAGGTCTGCTGCGTCGTCAGGCTGCATGACGTCCAGAACGTCTGCAGCTCGGGCTGCTTCAAGGCCGGACAGAATGGCAACTCGGTCGTCGTCGCCGAGCTCTTCGAGGACGTCGGCTAGACGCGCGTCAGGCAGTTCCTTCGCGACAGCCATCTGGCGTTCGGCAGGCAGATCATGCAGGAAGTCCGCTAGGTCGGCAGCACGCATATCCTCGGTCTGCTGAATAAGAGTCGCCGCGGACTGTTCCACGTCGCGACTACGCAGGCCGGTCACCTCAGAAACCGAGACGTTCAGCGTCTCGCCGGAACGAATGAACCCCAGTGCCGTCGTGCGCTGGCGCTGCACGTGAAGCTTTGAAATCACCCAATCCTTCGGGCGACGTCGCTCCATCGCAACATCAAGGATCTTCACATCGCCCGAACCATCGTTCAACGCAACAACTCGGTCGAACAGCTGACCAAGCACCAGCGTCTCCATAGGACGCAGGGTGAACGAACGCATATTGAGCAGACCCGTCGTAATAATCGACCCGGACTCAATGGACGTCACGCGTGTCATTGGCAAGAAAACACGCTTACGCGGACCGACCTCGACGACGAATCCGATGACGTTCGCGGCTGATCCATAGCGGAAAATCACGACGACATCGTGGATCTTTCCAACCTGATCCCCGATGGGGTCAAAGACGGAAGTACCTGCGAGCTTGCCAATGTATACGCGTCGCCCGGCTGTTCTGAGTTCCATAGGTGCGCTGTTCACAGGGACAGCCTATGCCCTTGGGTGGGATGATAGTGGATAGCACGTAATGAAAACTGTCCAGTTTGTGAGGAATAAAACCCATGGCGCAACGCCCGAATGACCTGAACTTTGGCATGCCGGTAATGCCGACAGGGACCGAGGTGGCCTCATACCAGACCTACGCGGAAGCTCAGGGAGCGGTCGACTAC
This sequence comes from Pauljensenia sp. UMB9872, assembly GCF_030212665.1. NCBI lineage: Bacteria > Bacillati > Actinomycetota > Actinomycetes > Actinomycetales > Actinomycetaceae > Pauljensenia > Pauljensenia sp. UMB9872. Next base: position 65,132 of record NZ_JASOER010000001.1, read on the forward strand.
CTGTCCGACCAGGAATTCGACGTCAAGTCGATTACGATCGTCGGCACCGACTTGCACCTTGTTGAGCGCGTAACCGGTCGGATGACGATGGGACGCGCGGCCCTGTCAGGCGCCTCCAGTGGCGCCCTGTGGGGTGCCTTCATGGGCTTGATGCTGTCCTTCGCGGCACCGAACGGATCGGCGTTCGTGTGGGTTGGCATTGGCATTCTGGGTGGTGCGCTCGCGGGCATCATCATGTCGGGTCTGCTGTATGCGATGACGAGTGGGCGCAGGGATTTCACGTCCCAGTCACAGACTGTGGCGTCGCGATACGCGCTACTTGCGTCAGCGGATATCGATCGCGCGTTCCAGATGTTGCAGAAGACGCCGGGTAACCAGATGCGTCCGAAGCCACGTCGAGTTTGCCCAGAATCCACCGGCCCGACCGAATACGGGTCGCGCCCGGACGAAAAGCCTCGTTTCGGTGTCCGCTTGAGTGATGGCTCTGCGTCTTTTGCATCTTCCTCTTCGGGGAACGAGGCCGATCCTGCTTCCTCAGACTCTCTTTCTTCCGAAGGATCGGAGCCTACTCGCGGTGGAGTCCACGCTGGCCAGCCCGCAGGAGAAAAGGCTGATTCTAACGACGCAGACGATTCCAAGCCAGTGTATGGACGCCATCGGGCAGACGACTGAGCAGCAAGGTGGGGAGCAGGCAATGCCTGCTCCCCACCAGTGCGTCTGATCCGATTAGTCGAAACTATCGATCAGTCGAAATACTGACTCAGTTGCGCTGTTTACGTGAAGCGAAAGAGTTCATTCCCATCAGCGATGCTCCTGCAAGGAAGGTCGCAAGGGTTGCCACCAAGGCGGTGTACGTGTCTGCGCCGGTACGTGCGAGCTTTCCGCTCTTGGATGCTTGAGTGGACGTAGCGTTTGCCTGCTGAGCGTTAGCTGCTCCGGATGGTTCTACCACGGTGGTGCCCGTGTCAGGCTTCTCGCTCTTTTCGTAGAAGACAACAAGGGTTGTGCCGGTATCAAGGTTTGCTGCAGTCGCAGTGAACACGACGCGTTGCTTCCCAGAAGAATCGCGCAGGACCTTTGCGAGCTGCAAGGAACCGTCGTCAGAGCCGTAAAGGAAATTCGTCGGTAGATAACCGGGGAAGTCCTTCACCAGCGGATCAGATAGCGGAATACTCACGTACTGACCGTCAACCGCGGGAAGTGTTTCCGTGATCGGGTTCTGTGCTTCATCGGTGAAGTATTCCTTGAGAAGAGGCGAGACACCACCTTCGGTGGGGTGCGCGTACATGACCTTGACCTTAAAGGCGCGCTTCGGATCGAGCTTGACCTCATTCAGCCCCTTGAGTGCGGATTGCAGGGCGTCAGTCAACTGTTGCACCTTCTGCTCGTCCATGTACTGCGGAGCCGTGAAAATTTCAGCTGCGGTTGCTTCGATAGCTGCGTGAAGAGCCTCAATCCCGTCCTTGTTGAACGTGTATCCGTTCTTCGGAGTCTTTGCCACTGCCTGGTCGTAGAGAGCCTTCAAAGCATCAAGATTCACTTGGGTGAACGGTTCGGTTTGAAGACCATCGATCGCGGCTCGCAATGCCTTTTCACTCTCGTCGAATGCGCGGTGCGTGACAAGCGGTGAACCGTCGGCAGGAACCTTAATGGTGGTCAGATCTTTCAAGCTGACAAGCTGTTCTGCTTTAGCCAGAGCAGAGTTCAGTGCGTCGAAGGAATCTTTGGTGTAGCGAGTGCCGTTGGCGCCGTTCTGCTCAATCTTTTTCTGTGCTTCAGCGATTAAGGAATTCAGTCCGTCGCGTTCGTAGGGAAGTGGGAGAAGTTCGGCGTAGGTTTCGTTGAGCTTTGTGCGCATTGCCTCGATCTCTTCGATCGACGGCGGATTCTCTGCCTTCTTGGCGTTCTCCACGAAAGCGCGTGCTTCGTCGTTGATGCGCAGGTATGCATCAGCCGTTACGGGGTCGAGCTTGATGCCGGCGTTCAATGCCGCCTGGTATTCGTTCCAGTGCTCTGCAATTGCTCCTTCAAGGTAGCTGGTGTCGATTTCAGCGGTTTTTGCGGGCACCGGGATGTCGAAGCTCTTATCTTTCAAGACAAGCTTCACTTTGTCGCCTTTGACGGGGATTAACTGATCAAGCTGGAAGATCGTTTTGTCGTACTTATTGGGCTGAGGGTCTTCCGGAGACACGAGCAGATTGATGGACACATACTCGTTGTATTTGACCTTGTTGCTGTCTGAATTCAGGTATGTCTTGTTGTCAAAGTCCTCAAGATCAAAATCTTGGAAGGTCAGTGGCATCTGTAGCTTCCCGTACAGAATTACTTGCTTCGACTTGTTCAACGGGTCAACAGAAAGCGTAGCAACGTAGACATCAACTTTGCCCTCGTCCAATTCGACTACGGTCTTTTCACCGTGGGTCTTAATCCACTCGAAATTGTGCTGGCCGCCGTCAGCGATGGCGGAACTGATTCCTGCCACGCTACAGAGGAAGGAAACACACAACGTCGTAACAATCGTGCGAAGAGAAATGCGTCGTTTTTGCATTCTTCGAGACGAATGCTTCATCAGGTTCTCCTTTTATGTGATAGGTAAGGCGCACCTAACTTAACATAAGGACCTTGTTGCGCAATAGTATCTTTCCTGTTCACGCCGGAAGAATGCGTTGATATGGCGCTGATATGAAAAGGCTGGTGGGGAACAGGTACTGCCTGCTCCCCACCAGCGTGAGTTGAAAACGGTTAGTCGAAACTGATGCGGCTCAGCTTTGCTGCGCCGCCGCGATCCACGCCTCGACGTCTTCAATGGTGCGCGGGATATTCTCGGAGATTCGCGTGACTGAACCGTCTTCGTTCACGATCACGTCATCTTCGATGCGCACGCCGATGCCACGGAATTCTTCCGGAATCAGTTCGTCGTCGGCACGGAAGTACAGGCCGGGTTCGATGGTGAAGGTCATGCCCGGTTCGAGCAGTGCCTCCTGGTACATCTCGCGACGCGCCTGAGCGCAGTCGTGAACGTCTAGACCCAAGTGGTGGCTGGTGCCGTGAGGCATCCAACGACGGTGTTGCTGACCTTCAGCGGACAGGGATTCTTCAACGGTGACCGGAAGTAGACCCCACTCGCGCAGACGAGTGGCAATGACCTGCATTGCTGCGTCGTGAACGTCCTTGAAGCGGGTGCCAGGTTCGTTTGCTCTGGCAAGCGCGGCCTCGCACGCATCCAAAACAGCCTGGTAGACACGTGCCTGGACCTCGGTGAACTTTCCGTTGACCGGCAGTGTGCGGGTGATGTCGGCAGTGTAGAGGGAATCGACCTCAACGCCAGCGTCAACCAGAACCAGATCGCCCTCGTTCACCGGACCATCGTTGTCGATCCAGTGCAGGGTGTTCGCGTGGTTGCCCGATGCTGCGATCGTGTCGTAGCCAAGGCCATTGCCCTCTTCGCGAGCAACCGCACCAAAAGCGCCCTCAATGACGCGCTCGCCACGATGGTGACCGACGGCGCGGGGAAGAGCCTTCAAGATATCGGTGAAGCCCTGATAGGTGACATCGACCGCGCGCTGAAGCTCAGCGATTTCGAACGGGTCCTTGCGCAAGCGGATTTCCGACAGGCGCTCTTCAAATTTCTCGTCTGCTTCGCGGGCGTCGTCTCCGGCCTTCAATCCAGCCTGAGTACGAACCTCGTTCACCATTGCTTCAACGTTCGCATCCACACCGCGCACGATGCGCAAGTTGATCAGCCCGGCGTCCTTCGACAGAGCGTCGCGGAGCGTATCGATGTGCTCGCAGCGGAGTCCGGTCTCGGCGCTGACCTCTTCCAAAGAGGGGCGGGCGCCCACCCAGAACTCGCCGTAGGTTGCGTCGGAGTAGAACTCCTGGGAAGAACGCGAAGCGCGCGGGCGGAAGTACAGAACCGGCTCGTGTGAGCCGTCTTCATGCGGTTCAAGAACCAGGACAGAATCGGGTTCGCGCTCGCCACCGAGGCCTGAAAGGTGCGCGAAAGCGGAGTATGCGCGGAAGCGGTAATTGCAGTCGTTATTGCGCACCTTGTATGTGCCCGCGGGAATCACCAAGCGCTCGCCCTTGAAAGGCTTGCCGGCTGCTTCGGCGCGCTCGGGCAGATAGTCGGCTGCTCCACTGCGCTTCATTTCCGTCTGGATACGAGGCCCCCAACCGGAGCCCATGAACGCGCGGAACGCATCCGACGAGGGGCGACGGCTTCGTCCTTCTCCTCGCTGAGCCATCGATGCGGGCGCTTCTTCCGCTTTGTTTTCCTGCGTTGACTGAGTATTCGTCGTGTCGTTCATAGTCTCCATGATGGCACTTTCGGGCGAAGGTCGATACTCTCAGTTTTATGCTCCGAATTGATTCCCACACTCACACCGCGTATTCAGATGGCACCGATACGCCAACTGAACTGCTTTTCAAGGCTCGCGATGCTGGTCTTGACATGATCGGATTGACCGACCATGACACGTTTGCCGGGTGGGATGAAGCTGAGGCGAGCGTCAAAGAATCGCGCGTCGCGTTAATCCGAGGCGTTGAAATGTCATGCGCGGCCTCGGGAATCACGGTGCACCTGCTGGCATATCTGCCAGACCCCACGAACACCGGACTGCTTGATTGCTTCGAGAAAGCCCGAAATTCTCGCGAAACTCGCGCCCAGCGAATGGTTGAAAATCTCGCGGAAGACTACCCGATTACGTGGGATACGGTCCTCGAATTTGCTCCCGATGGTGGACCAATCGGCCGCCCTCACATCGCGGACGCTCTGGTCGCAGCCGGCGTTTTTGAAAACAGGTCGCAGGCTTTTGAAAAGATCCTGCATCCGTCTGCTCCTTACTTCGTTCACCACTGGGCGCCGGATCCTGTCGAAGCGACAGAGCTTGTTTTGAAGGCTGGGGGGGTGCCTGTTCTGGCGCACCCGAAAGCGCGTGCGCGCCAGCGTTTGCTCCCCGAAGAAATCATCTACGACATGAAGGATGCCGGGCTCTTCGGAATCGAACGCGATCACCGCGACCATCAGGCTGAGGACCGTGAGGCTGTCCAACGATTGGCCGACGATCTGGGGCTTGCGATCTTCGGCTCATCTGACTACCACGGTTTGGGAAAGCCGAACCATTTGGGTGAGAATCTAACGGACCCTGAAGTAATTTCTCAGGTTGAAGACGCAGGAACAATGGAGGTAATTCGCCCGTGAACGCATCGTCGTTTTTTGATGTCACACTTTTTGCGACGACGTTTACGACCCTGATCGTCATCCTCGATCCCTTCGGCGCGATCCCCGTATTCCTCGGTTTAACCGGTCGCCTGAAGCCGAAGGAGCAAAAGAAAGCCGCCAGTCAGGCAACGATTATTTCCTTCTGCATCATCTTGGCGTTCGCCGTTCTTGGCCAGCAGATTCTTCGTCTCCTACAAATATCGATGGAGGCACTGAAGCTCTCCGGCGGTGTCTTGCTGTTTCTTGTCGCAATGGAACTGCTGATGGGCAAAGACAACGATGAGCCCGATACTGGCGACCCGAACGTCAACGTCGCCCTGGTTCCGCTGGGCACGCCTCTTCTGGCAGGCCCCGGCGCGATTGTTGCCGTCATGGTGTCCGTCGCGCAGGCTCATGCCTCTCTTGCGGGGTGGATCGCCGTCGTGTCGGCGGTCGTTGTCGCTCATCTGATTATGTGGTTCGCCATGTACTTCTCGCTGATCCTGTCGCGTTTGCTTGGCACCGGTGGCATCATGCTCCTGACGAAGATCATGGGCCTTCTCTTGGCCGCTATTGCGACCCAGCTGGTCATGGGTGGCATCTTCGACTTCATTGCTGAAGCGGCAATTTAAGGTCTTTTTCCTTGAATAAGGGGTTTGTCCTTTTTGGATCTGTCCGGGTGAAACTCGGTTAATTATCATCGATAACGGAAACGTTTCCGTAAAACGCGCTACACTAGTTCCCGTGGGGTGAAAACTCCCACTGTGGCTCACCTTTCAAACGATCACTTTTGGCGCAATTGCCCAGAAATAGTCGGTAATCTCGTAGCTAGGGTGTCTTTGCCAAAGCGGCAAACGAGCCACGACAACATTGAACACTGGGAGTACCTATGACTCAGAACCTCAGCCAGACCCTGGCAACGCAGGTCCGCGCGGTCTCTGGCCGTCCGATCGCAAAAGCCACCAAGATGGAGCTCTGGCAGGGCCTGTCAGCCGCAGTTGTTGATCAGATTGCCGACTCGTGGGACGCAACGACCGAAACCTACGCCAAGGGTCGTCAAGAGCATTACTTCTCCGCAGAGTTCCTCATGGGACGCGCTCTGCTGAACAACCTGTCCAACCTGGGCCTTGTTGACGAAGCGCGTGCCGCACTCGCCGAACACGGCGACGATCTCTCTGTCGTTCTCGAAGAAGAACCGGACGCGGCCCTCGGTAACGGTGGCCTCGGCCGTTTGGCGGCCTGCTTCCTCGATTCCTGCGCTACGCTCGATCTGCCGGTCGCCGGCTACGGCATCCTCTACCGCTACGGCCTGTTCAAGCAGTTGTTCGACAACGGCTTCCAGACCGAACACCCGGACCCCTGGATGGAAGAGGGCTATCCCTTCGTCATTCGTCGTGAAGAAGCCCAGCGCATCGTTTCTTACGCTGACCTGACCGTCCGAGCAGTGCCCTACGACATGCCGATCACCGGCTACGGCACAAAGAATGTCAACACTCTGCGCCTCTGGCGCGCAGAGCCTGTCGAGGAATTCGACTACGATGCCTTCAACTCGCAGCGCTTCACCGACGCTATCGTCGACCGTGAACGCACCAACGACATCTCGCGCGTCCTCTACCCGAACGACACCACGTTCGAAGGCAAGGTCCTGCGCGTTCGCCAACAGTACTTCTTCTGCTCCGCATCCCTGCAGGCCATCGTCGATAACTACGTCGAACACCACGGCAAGGATCTGACAGACTTCGCGAAGTACAACGCGATCCAGCTGAACGACACCCACCCGGTTCTGGCCATTCCGGAACTCATGCGCCTGCTCATGGACGAGCACGAACTCGGCTGGGAAGAAGCCTGGGCAATCGTCGCCAAGACCTTCGCGTACACGAACCACACTGTTCTGGCCGAAGCCCTCGAAACTTGGGAAATGACGATCTTCGACCGTCTGTTCCCGCGCATCGCCGAAATCGTCCGCGAAATCGACCGTCGCTTCCGCCTCGAGATGGCAGAACGTGGCTTGGAACAGTCGACCATCGACTACATGGCACCGGTTTCCGGCAACACGGTCCGCATGGCATGGATCGCCTGCTACGCGGCCTACTCGATCAACGGTGTTGCAGCCCTGCATACCGAGATCATCAAGCGCGAAACCCTCAAGGAATGGCACGACATCTGGCCCGAGCGCTTCAACAACAAGACGAACGGTGTCACCCCACGTCGTTGGCTGAAGCAGTGCAACCCTCGTCTCGCATCTCTTCTCGATCGCGTCACCGGCTCTGATGAATGGGTCGTGGACCTCTCCGTCCTGTCCCGCTACGTTGACTCCGCTTCCGAGGATGTTCTGGACGAACTCACCTCGATCAAACACGCCAACAAGGTTGACTTCGCGGCGTGGGTCAAGGAACGCGAAGGCGTTGACATCGATCCCGACGCCATCTTCGATGTTCAGATCAAGCGCCTGCACGAATACAAGCGCCAGCTGTTGAATGCTCTGTACATCCTTGACCTGTACTTCCGCATCAAGGATGATCCGACGCTGGACGTCCCGAAGCGCGTCTTTGTCTTCGGCGCAAAAGCAGCCCCCGGCTACATCCGCGCAAAGGGCGTTATCAAGCTGATCAACACGATCGCTGACCTGGTCAACAACGACGAAGACATCAACGGTCGCATCAAGGTCGTCTTCATCCACAACTACAACGTGTCTCCTGCTGAGCACATCATCCCGGCAGCCGACATCTCCGAGCAGATCTCCACTGCGGGTAAGGAAGCGTCGGGCACATCGAACATGAAGTTCATGATGAACGGCGCCCTGACCCTCGGCACTCTCGATGGTGCAAACGTTGAGATTCTCGACGCCGTCGGTGACGAGAACGCCTACATCTTCGGCGCCACCGAAGACGAACTTCCCGAGTTGCGTCAGAACTACGATCCGCGCTGGCACTACGAGAACGTCCCCGGCCTCAAGCGAGTCCTCGACGCTCTGACAGACGGCACCTTGGATGATTGCGGTTCCGGTTGGTTCCACGATCTGCGCTGGTCGCTTCTCGAAGCCGGCTACGAGCCCGCCGACGTCTATTACGTCCTCGGCGACTTCGCGGCCTACCGTGACGCGAAGGATCGTATGGCCACCGACTACCGCGATGCGCGCGGTTGGGCGCGTAAGGCGTGGGTCAACATCGCTCAGTCCGGTCGCTTCTCGTCTGACCGTACGATCACCGACTACGCGAACGGGGTCTGGAAGCTTGACGCAACGCCGATCGACTGATCTGGCGACGCGCTAGTTTCTGCTAGCTTCTCGCTGGCTTTGCGCCGGCGCTCTGCTGGCTCTGACTGTGGGGGCAGGTCCGAAAGGCCTTGTCCCCGCAGTTTTCTGTGTGCGCGGTCGGGTTTGAGTGGGAGACAGGACGCCTGCTGGCGTGTGTGCCTCTGCGTGGGGTGTTTGGGGGGCAGGTTGTGTCGTGTGAAGCTCCTGCTGTCGAGGCGGATTTCCTCGCCTCGTATGACGTTGTTGGTCGCCTGCGAAGCTCACGCCGTCGGTTTTTCGTGTGAGGCGATATTTTCGCGCTGTCTGTGCTGGTTCCCGGTTTCGTTGCCTCGTGTGAGGTTGTCGGTCGCGTGCATGACTCCTGGCGTCGGGCGGATTTCGTTGCCTCGTGTAATCGAAGGAGTAGAGCACCCACCCTCACCCCTCGCGCCTGTATTAAGCGCTTGACACAGTACCTCTCGGAGTGTCATAGTATTACTGTATTAATACAGCGATACAGGAGGGAGGGGCGTGACTATCGACGATTCTCGACCAATTTGGGTCCAGCTAGTTGAAACGTTCCGGATCAATATCGTGTCTGGAGCTTGGCCGCCGTCCTCGAAGATTCCTAGTGTCCGCGAACTGGCACTACAAGCGGGAGTTAATCCGAACACGATCCAGCGTGCCCTTGGTGAATTGGATCGTCAGGGACTGACCGAAGCTGAACGCGCGCAGGGGCGTTTCGTCACCGCGGACCAACAAGTGATCAATGCGACCAGGGCAGAGCTCGCCCTCGATGCAACTCGCGATCACATCACTACTGTCACGCAACTCGGGCTGAGCCTCGATCGGGCGCAGGAGTTGCTTGCTGAGCAGTGGACCGACATCGAACGCACAACACGCGAAGGTGATGCGCAATGACATCAACACATGCAGTTGTTCAGGTGGAAAACCTGACGAAAACCTATACGGGTGGCGCGACTGCCCTGCAAGGTGTGAATTTTGAGCTCAAGCCGGGCACAATCACCGGCCTGGTCGGCGAAAACGGTTGTGGTAAGACGACGCTACTGAAGATCATCGCGGGCGTTCTTTCCGATTGGGACGGAACTGTCCGGATCGAAGGTGAGAAGCCAGGAGCCACCACGAAGGCACAAGTCGCATTCCTTCCCGCTTCGGATTTCTTGGATCCGATGTGGGATGCGAATAAGGCGATTGACGTGTATTCGCGTTTCTATTCGGATTTCTCGGCTGAGAAGGCGCGTGAAGGAATCGACTACTTCGGATTGCAAATGGATCAGCAGCTGAAGTCCATGTCGAAGGGCATGGGGGAGAAACTACAGATTGCTCTGTTGATGGCACGCAGTGCTGAGCTGTACCTGTTGGACGAGCCTCTGTCGGGCGTGGATCCAGCGGTGCGTGACACGATCATGCAGGGGATTCTGCGCGACTTTAACCCGGATTCGGCGATGCTGATTTCCACTCATTTGATTGCTGACGTGGAGCAGATTCTGGATGACGTCATCATGATGCGGGCGGGTACTGTGCTTGTTCACGCGAATGTGGACGATCTGCGAGCCGACTATGGCCTGTCGCTGGAGGGTATTTTCAAGAAGGAGTACCGCTGATGTTTGGTACGTTGTTTGGGTATGAATTGCGTGAGAACGCGAAGGCGGTTGTGCAAACGTTAGGCATCCTGCAGGTCATGTGCCTTGTTGCCTTCGTGGCGGTCGCTGTTGATTTCCCCGTGTTTTCAGGCTTTTCTAGTAGCTTTGCTCTGCTTGTGGCTCCGATGATGCCACTTGCTGTTCTATTGGTTCTGGCTCAGGCGTATTGGAAGAGTATGCACGGTCAGATGGCATACTTTACGCATTTGCTGCCGGTTCGTGGCCGGGATCTTTTCTGGTCGAAAGTGCTGGTTGCCTTGGTGTATGCGTTAGTGGCGATCGTGCTGACCCTGGTGAACTGGGGTGTGCTGGCTCTACTGAAGGCTCACAAGGCGGGGCTGAGCGTGCAGGAGTTCTGGCATCGCACCGCTGTCATTTGGGATTTTCCGAGCTGGATTGTCTGCTTCGCGGTGGTGGCTGTTGTGGTGCAGTTGGTGACGATTGTTCTTGAGGTCGCTGGTGTAATGAGCTTGAGTGCTCGCGAGCGTTGGCAGAAGCATGGCTTTGGAGCTGCGGTAGTGGGTTTCGTGATCCTCTATCTGGCGAATCAGGTGGTGACCTTTGCTGCGATGGCGTTCTTCCCACTGAAGATGGATATCAACACGGGCGAATTACGTTTCGGCTTTTGGGTCACGGACCTAGTGAATGCGCTGTTGACTGATACGGATCCGCAGTTTGTCGGCATTGGTGCGCCCGTAGGGGTGGTCCTGCTGGCAATCGGTGTCGCATGGTGGAGTGTGCGTTCGATCGAGCGCCACACGTCGGTGCGTTAGTTCCAGCTTCCGACTGTCGGGCTTCGTCACAATCGACGAGGTTCCGCACGGACCTTGGGGGTAGGGCGCAAATGCGACCTACCCCCCAAGGTGTATTGCGTTGAATTGTGCTTCCAGCTCTAAAGTTGTTTTCTTAACTGAAATTATTATTTTGGGGAATCAGTTACCAGAACTCTTGATATTCTTTCGCGTGCGAGCTTCCCAATGAGAGCGTTTTACACAACCCAATGCTCAAGAAAGATGAGAGGCAAGAATGAATGCCCTACTTGGCGGCGCTGCCACCCTTGTCCTTACGACGACGCACACGCTGACGCCGAGCCTTTGGCGCTGAGCCCTCAGTGCGCGGAGCCTGCGTGTGGTTGCCACGACCGCGCCCCTTCGTTCCACGGTCAGAACGACCCTGCTGGCCCGCATGGAACTCGCGATCCCCGTCCTTTGAACGGCGATTACGTTCCGGTGAGTGCGAGCGACCCTTCGAACCGGATCCACCCTTGCTACCTCCGCGCCCCAAACCGGAGCGAGCACCCGAACGGCCAGAGCGGCCTCGTGAACCGTGATTGCCACGCGATGAAGAACCACCCAAGTCCTCTAGGACCTCGGCATTCAAGCCCGCAAGCTTACGCTGTGCGCGTGGCAGGCGACCCGTGGTTTCCGGCGCAATATCAAGGTCGGTGAACAGGTGGCCAGAGGTGTGGTAGGTCTCCAGCGGTTCCGGAACACCCAAGCCCAGCGCCTTCGAAATCAGTGACCAACGCGGCGTATCATCCCAGTCCACGAACGTGACCGCGACGCCCGAATGTCCCGCGCGACCGGTACGGCCAATACGGTGGATATAAATCTTTTCGTCTTCGGGGCACTGGTAGTTAATGACGTGGGTGACGTCGTCAACGTCGATGCCTCGTGCAGCAACGTCGGTGGCAACCAGCACGTCCACCTTGCCATTACGGAAAGCGCGCAAAGCCTGCTCACGCGCACCCTGACCCAAATCGCCGTGCAACGAACCAACTGCGAAACCGCGCTCCGTCAAGTCCTCGCCAAGGCGAGCAGTAGTGCGCTTCGTGCGGCAGAAAATGATCGAACGGCCACGGCCCTCAGACTGAAGGATTCGCGCGACAACCTCGACCTTATCCATCGCGTGAACACGGTAAATCACCTGCTTCACCGAGTTCACGGTCTGGTTCTGATCCTCAGGATCCTGAGCGCGAATGTGCGTCGGCTGTTCCATGAACTTACGAGCCAAAGCCACAACCGGGCCGGGCATGGTCGCCGAGAACAGCATCGTGTGGCGGTTCGCGGGAGTACGTGACAGGAGAGTCTCAACGTCGGGCAGGAAGCCCAGATCGAGCATCTCATCGGCCTCGTCCAAAACGACCGTTTCCGCGCCGTTCAGATGCAGAACACCCTTACGCAGCAAGTCGATCAAACGGCCGGGTGTGCCCACGACAATGTCCGCGCCCTTTTCCAGCGCCTCGATCTGCGGTTCGAATGCGACGCCGCCGTAGATTTCAACAATGCGCGTCGACAGGTACTTCGCAGCATCGCGTAGATCGTTAGCAACCTGCTTCGTCAGTTCGCGCGTCGGCAGGATGATCAGAGCCTGAGGCATGTTCGGGTTCAGCAACTCGTCATAGCCGTCTTCATCAGGAGCAATAACGTCTTCCAGAACCGGAATACCGAAACCGAGCGTCTTGCCCGTACCCGTCTTCGCCTGACCAATAATGTCGTGGCGGTCAAGAGCCGGAGGAAGCGTCAGCGCCTGAATCGGGAACGGGTGCGTGATTCCCTTGTCTTCCAGCGCGTCAACGATCGGGTCGGTTACGCCAAAATCAGCGAAGGACTTGTGCTCAAGATCCTCGTCGCCCGTGTCCACAACGTCCGGCGTTGCTTCGGGTTCAACGCAGACCGGAACAATATTGCCTAGGCGGACAACGCCTGCAGAGTATTCAACGGTTTTTGGTTCGCTTGTGGCCTGCGCATCAGCTTGCTGAGCGGTTGCGGTGGCCTCGTCAATATTTTCAACGGGCACATTGGTGCCCTGGGTATTCGTGGAAGTCACGATCTGCCTTCTCTCCCGGACACGCCGGGGTGGGGATAGCAGCCGATCGCGCATTATCGAGGCGCAAAGCGCGCGCAAAAACATGGTATTCAAAGCGACCGGTCAGCTGTGGTCACTCCCATTGTACGCTGGCGCATCAGTTTTCATCCCAAGGTTATGGTCACACTGCATTCACGAGGCCACCCCGACCGCCCGGGTGCGCACGTTCAGCATGCGCACGGGGTGGGGAAAGTGCGCAGGTCGCGTGGACATTCGTCTTCGCGATTGAGATATCGGGGGAGTGCAGACGAGGCTAGGCTTGGAACATGGCTACTGAAAACGGTGCGGTTGAAGCCGCAGATATTGAAGTAATCGGTCTGCTCGCGTTCACGGCACTCGCCGCAATGACGCGACTGTCAAAGGACGGCGATCAAGCGCCGACCATCGAAGCCCATATCGAGCATGCGCGCATGTCCGCACAGGCTTTTGAGCTCTTCACCCAGCTTGAAGCCTGGTGCGCGAACCGTGACATCGACCTGCCTGCAGCAGCCGGGCAGTACAACGGTCTCTACGACGATCTGGATGCTCGCACACGTCCGACAACATGGTTCGAGCGCTCAGTGAAAACCTACGTGACCATGGGAATCATCTCTGACCTGCTCGGCGAAATCGCCAGCCGTCACGAACTCTTCATCGAAGAAGCCGGAAACTGGGATGTCGCGCAGGGAGCATGGGTCCGCGACAATATCGCTCCGCTGATCTCCGCAGACGAGCAACTCGGCGCCCGCCTGTCCTTGTGGGCGCGACGCGTCGCAGGTGAAGCACTCGGTCTTGTGCGCGCAACACTGTTTACGCACCCTGCCCTTGGCCAGGACCCCGACACTGTTGATGCGATCGTCGCATTCGTCACCAAGCGTCACGGTGAACGTATGGAGCAGATTCATCTGAAGGCCTAACAGCGTCAACTTTCAGCCTGACAAACCTGAACGCTCTTCTGCGAGCTGCGGAAGAGCGTTCAGTGTATGAAGACCGGGCTTCAGATCATGAAGCCAACGCGACGCTTGGGCTCATCAGCAATCTGCACGAAAGTCAGCGCGCGTCCGGGCACAAGATAACGAGCGCCCTCGGCGTCCGTCAGATCCAGAAAAGAGTCGCCTGTGAGCGCTTGAGCGACCTTTGCGGTCAGCTCATCAGCGGTCAGATCCAACTCAAGATGCAGTTCACGAGTACTTTCGCGAACGCCGACGATGATATTCATACCCACTCCTTCACTCAATGAGTAATCTGTTTTTCGAACCTGACTTTAATGCTATGCACATTGGTTTCTACATGCCTCCTGAGATGATTACCCTATGAGCGAAATAAACGTACAGATTGCTACGCGCCCGCATGGATGGGCTGATATTCCGCCGCTGAACCCGGCTCAGAAACAGGCGTGCGATTCAGCGGAAAGGGATTCTCTTATCGTTCGTGGCGCGCCGGGGTCGGGGCGCTCGACATGTGCGCTAGAAATCTTCCGCCGTGCAATTGAAAAAGGCGAAGATGCAGTCATCATTGTTCCTGACCGCGTCCGCGCGCAGATCATGACCCCTCGGGCTCAGTATTTTGCTCCTCGAACTCTTCGACCTGTTCGTACCCTGTCAGCTTTCGCATATCGGATTGTGAATCAGTGGCGCGTTGAACGTCAAGAACCCCTGGGTGGCATTGAGCTTGTCACCGGCGCAATGCAAGATCAGCTGATCCAAGATCTACTGGAATCAACCGACATTGAATGGCCGGACTCAATCTCGCAGGAAATGCGCGGAATGTCTGCTTTCCGCGATGAACTCAGGGACCTGTTTTCGCGCGCGGGTGAGGCCGGAATGGACGGTATCGCGCTCAGCCGCGCCGGTCATGACTTTGATAAACCCCAATGGGTTGCAGCCGGTGAACTGCTCCGACGCTACCTTGAACAACCTCAATTCGCTCTTGAGTATCAGGGCACACTGGCGGTTGACATTTCCCGTATCCAAGCCCTGGCAGCAGATGTTCTTGGACAGTGGCAGGACAAAGCTGCTTCTCTGGGGATCACGGGCGAACGGCCACTTCCTGACCTCGTTATCATTGACGACCTGCAGGACTGTACGGCATCCACGATCACTCTGCTCGCCCAACTGCATCAGCTGGGTACTCGTATTGTTGCTTTTGCTGACTCAGATGTTGCCGTCGCTACGTACCGTGGTGGTGAGCCCCATTTGGACGGTCGCCTTGAAAAGAAGCTCCATCTGAATTCTCATGAGCTGGGTGACGTGTACACAACTGCGCCCGTGTTGCGTGAACGCTACAAGGTGATCGCCCAGGGCATTGCGCATTCGGACGACAATCCTCGGCGTCAATGTGGGGTTGCTCCGCAGGCTCAGAAGCTCGACGGCAAGGTAATCACCCACGTTGGTGGCTCATACGCGCAACTTGGCGCACACGTGTCGCACGCCCTGCGTGCCCACTTCTTGCACGACAAGATTGCTTGGGACGATCAGGTCGTCATCGTCAGATCAGAGGCCCTCGCTGAAGAAACTCGTCGCTATTTACGTCGCGGTGGAATCCCAGTTGCCTCGCACTCTACTGCCTTCGATTTCCGGAGTATTGCAACAACTCGCATTCTTCTTGAGCTGATGAATTCTCACCCGCAGGCCCGTGGTGATGAATGTGCGCAGGCTCTTATCCATTCGCCACTCATCCAGTGCGATGGGATGAAACTCTATTCGGTTCTTCAACGGGTCAGCGCATGGATGGGTGCAAGCGTCCAGGATGCTCCGCTGGTTACGGCTTCCACGTTGATGAACCAGCCGGACCTTTTAACGAACGAGGACATTGGTTTTGTCCCGCCGGAATTGCAACGCGCGGCGCAGATGTGGAGTATTCCGACGGATCACAAACAGCGTCCACGCCAACTTCTATGGGAGCTGTGGGATGCGGCAAATGTTGGTGACGACTGGAAAGCGCGCGCTCTAGCCAATGATCAGGACTCATCGTGGTACGACGACCAGCTGGACGCTGTTCTCTCCCTGATGCGCGTGGCAGACGTCTGGGAGCAGCGTAACCCTGATGGGAACGCCCGCGATTTCGCAAAAGAACTGCTCGATCAAACTGTTCCCGTCGATACGATCACTCGCGTTGCGCTGCGGCCTGAGGGTGTCCGCGTGATTACTCCAGCACAAGCGATGGGTCGCCATTGGAGCGTAGTCGTCCTGATGGGGTTGCAAGACGGTGTGTGGCCAAATACGCGCCTGCGCACACGCGCGATGCGCGGTGACCTGCTGGCGGATGTTGCTTTAGGTAGGACAGGTGACGGTGCGAATGGGCGTGTTCTTCTCGATGAACCTCAGGTGGCGCGCAGAGCAGTCCTTGATGACGAACGTCGTTTGCTGGCAGCCGCAGTTTCTCGATGCTCAACATATCTGCATCTTGGTGTTGTCGTCGCTGAAGACTATGCGCCTTCAAGCTTTTACGCGATTCTTGTGAATCCTGAAGGCCAAGAGGGCGGTGACATAGCAGTTCCGACTCCGGCACCTGCTCCTTTGAACCTCGAAGGTCAGATCGCTGAACTCCGTCGCGCCGCATCTGCGCCCGATGAAAGCGAAGACGAATGGACGGCAGCATCTCTTCTTGCTCTTTTGGCTCGAGAAGGCATTTCCTCAGCGGATCCCGATGAATGGACTGGTGAAGGTCCGCTGACTTCCGAGCAACGCATTGCCTCTCAACGCGTTGTTCTTTCTCCGTCGCGTATCGAAGCGATGATGGATTGTCCTCTTCGCTGGTTCTTCTCGTCTATCGGTGCACAGCCTCGTGCCACGAATGCCCAATCAGTTGGGCAAATCGTCCATGGGCTTGCTGAAGTCTTCCCTCGCGGGAGCGCAGAAGAACTCCAATCCCACCTGCTCCATGAGCTAGAAAGAATCGATATCGATATGCAGACCTGGGGCGGAATTGAGTTTAAAGATTCCGCCCTCGACAAGGTTGAACATCTTGCTGAATACCTCGCGCAATGTCCGCACGACATTGAGATTGCTACTGAACGCTCGATCGAAGTCGACATGGATGGCGTCACGATCCGTGGACGCCTGGATCGCCTTGAGGTTGACCCCGATGGTCGCGTTCAAATTGTTGACTTTAAAACAGGAAAAGTTGCGAGCAAACAAGAAGCAAAAGACCACGCTCAGCTGGCGATCTATCAGATTGCTCTCGGTCAGATGATCGCAAACGGTGCAGACCTAGGGCTTGACCGTCAGGCCAGTGAAGTAAACGGTGCCAAGCTGGTCTTTCTGGCAAAGAAACTGCAAGAGCGCACGCAAAGCGTTCTTGACGAAGACGAAAAATACGCCTGGCATGCCGTTATTCAAAGCGCAGGAGAAATCGCGCGTGGCATTCGCTTGCAGGCGAAACCAGATAATACGAAGTGCTCACGGTGCGTGTTTGCGCGCTCATGTCCTGCACAAGACAGCGGTCGAAGGACGGTGGACTGAACAGTGACACAGCTTGCCTATAGCGCTGAAGAGATCCAGCGACTGATTAACCCCAAAATCCATCCGACCCCAGAGCAAATTAAAGTCATCGAATCACCTCTGCACCCGCTGCTGGTCGTCGCTGGCGCGGGTTCGGGAAAAACGGAAACGATGGCAATGCGCGTTCTCTGGGCGGTTGCCAACGAACCGAACATCACAGCGTCGCGTGTTCTGGGCCTGACTTTCACAAAGAAAGCCGCAGGTGAACTGAAAGATCGTCTCCGTTCACGATTGAAGAAACTCAGCATCGGCATCGGAGTTTCCGAACAGGAAAAGGCCAGCAACGATGATGATTCTTCTGCGAAAACAAAGATGATCGACCCGCACGAAGAACCGACATCAATGACCTACAACGCCTTCGCGGGTCAGATTGTCAGCGAACACGGTTTAAGGATCGGCTTGAATCCTGACGTCATAATGCTCAGCCAAGCTGGCTCGGTTCAGCTGATGACAGACATTATGACGAATTGGCCGAAACGCCTCGATGAGAACATCACGATTTCGTCTGCGGTCAAGGCGGCGTTGAGCCTCAACGGACAGTTGGGGGAGCATGGACTCAGCATCGAACAAGCTCGCGAACAGCTGGGACAATTCGGAGCGGAACTCACCGAAGTCGGCGATTCTAACGACGAGGCACGTACGGTGCAGGCGCGTAACCAGCTTCGTATCGCCCTACTTGATCCCATTGCCCAGTTCCAACGCCGTAAGCGTGAACTCGGAGTCATGGACTTCTCGGACCAGCTGACCTTGGCCACTCGAATCGTGAAGACCGTGCCCGATGTTGTTCAACAGATTCGTAAAGAATATGGGCTTGTTCTGCTTGATGAATTCCAGGACACCTCTGTCATCCAGATGGAACTCCTGTCAACGCTCTTCAAAGACCAGGCGGTGACTGCCGTCGGCGACCCGAACCAAGCAATCTACGGCTGGAGAGGTGCTTCGGCATCCTCGCTAGAATCATTCATGGAACGTTTCTGTTCTGAAGAACCCAAGCCGGAACAGACTCTGACACTGTCAACCGCGTGGCGTAATGATCGTCAGATCCTTGTATGCGCCAACGAAGTGGCAAAACCGCTTCGCTCGCACTCGCATGCTGCAACGTCTCCGGTCCTCGTCGAATCTACAGTGGCAACTGAAGGCGATGTTGAAATTGCCTACGAAGCTGATCGCGATGCCCAGATCGCGCACGTTGTTGACTACGTGCAACGCCTTCGTGATACCCATCCGCATGGGTGGGAGATCGGCATTCTCTGTCGCAAGAAGAGCCACTTCCTTCCCATTGATCGCGCACTTCGCGAGCATGGCATTCCCACCCAAGTTCTCGGGCTCGGCGGACTGCTGGAACAACCGGTTGTTGCTGACCTGCGTGCAGCCCTTGAGATTACGAACTCAGTAGATGCATCTCCTGCCCTGTTGAGGCTCCTTGTTCGTGAAGATATCGGAGCGTCCGACCTGCGTTTGCTGGGGGAGTGGGCACACCGTCTGAACCGTAAGAGTAGAGGAACTCCGTATGAGGGCGTGCTTCTGTCAGCCGTTGATTCTCCTCCGGAAGTGGGCTGGACGTATGCGAATCGTCAAGCGGGATCGTCACAATCTGGCTCCGTTGCAGAGAGTGCCAACGATGCTCCTCAAGAATCGGATGCACAGGCAGAGGGGCTTGATGCTCCATCGTTCTCTGAACTTGGATATCGTCGCGTTCTTCGCCTCGGAGAGCGCCTGCGAAAACTACGCTCGTTGCGTGGGCATGGGCTGGTTGAACTCGCAGAACGAGCAAGCCAGATCATGGGGATCTTAGATGATGCGATCGCTGACCCGCTGGGTTCAGGTGCTAGAGAATCGCTCGATGCCTTTATCGACCAGATCGCAGGATACGAATCAAGCGTTGATAACCCCACTCTTGCCGGTCTAGTCGAATGGCTGAACGTTGCAGAAAGTGATCCGGCAGGGCTCAAAGGCGTTGACGTTCAACCAGACCCGTCCGCAGTGCAGATCCTGACAGTGCACGGATCCAAAGGTCTGGAATGGGATAGCGTCATTGTCTTCGGAATGTCCGACACGATTTTCCCCTCACACCGTAGCAAGAGCGTGTATTGGCGGGATGAGCCTCCAGCCCAAACCGGCTGGGTCATGGCTCCCGAAGAGCTCCCGCATCCGTTGCGAGGCGACTATGGCGACCTCCCACCTTTCAACATTGATGTTTCTAACGGACGCACCCCATCCGCAGGATTCTCAAAGTGGTTAAAGACCGCCTATGGGCCAGAACTTGGCGCACACTTAGAAAGGGAAGAACGTCGTCTGGCATACGTGGCAATGACACGAGCGCGCCACACGCAACTCCTCATCGGCTCGTGGCTGGATGAGAGCAAAACTCTACGAAACCCTTCCCGCTACCTCATGGCATCACGGCACGCGATGATCGAAGACTTCGAACAGATCCTGGCGACAGGGCAAGTCGTGTGGGCAAACGGAAACGTGGATGTCAAAGACGGCAACGAGTTGCAGGAACTTCAAAAACGAATTGACGGTTTAAACGACGTCATTGTCGAAGCTCCAACACCGGAGTCGCTTGCGCAAGGCAGCGAGGAAGAAACCATCCACTTCCCCTTCGAAATTGGCCCATCACGTCAAGCAGTCGCCAAGGGTGCTCAGCGCGTGCGACAAGCTCAAGCAGAGCTGAAAACGGACGCCGACGTCTTCGAACTGCTCGACGCCTTAGGCGAATCCCAGCGCGTTAAAGACGTGACAGCGCTCATCGAGGAACATCGTCTTGCATCAAGTAAAGAAACCATGGTGATCCGCCAGGACCATATTCCGGCAACCTCGGTTTCAAAGATGCTCGAAGACATTGATGCGTTTGCTCTGGATATGCGCAGACCCATGCCCGCTCAACCCAGCGACAGTGCAACGCTTGGAACGATTTTCCACGCGTGGGTTGAACGACAACTGCATCTTGCCAGCGCAGAAGAACGCGATGAGCCCGTTGCCGGGATCGAGACCCTTGATGATCACGAACGCGCCCGATTGCGACACATGCAGGACAACTTCGTCGAGCTTCCCATCGTCCAAACGGGCACGCCGGTCGCCATCGAAGAAGCATTCAGCGTCAAAGTCGCTGATATTTCAGTCAATGGCAGGATCGACGCTGTCTTCGAAGACCAACACGGTAAAACAATCATCGTCGACTGGAAGACGGGGCGGGCTCCACACAAGAACACGAAGAAGGAAACACTGCGTTACTACGCGACTCAGCTCCGCCTCTACCGGCTGGCCTGGTCGCAACTCACCGGGCTCGCGGAAGAATCAATCACTCCGATGCTTGCCTTCGTGGACACCAACACAACTGTTTCCCTTGATGATCTGGTGAAACTAGGCGGTGCAGGCCTCGAAGAAAGCCTAGAAGACGAAGTGAAAAGGACCTTGAAGCGGGCCTAGGGGCAATACAGTTCGTGTCCACACGGACACCGCGTGGGCGCGAACAAACGCACCAAATATGCTTCGCCGGAATGTGCTTCAGGCTCTGGCCATTACTCCTGATTCAAGAAGTGCAGGCGCTCAGTCGGAGCCTCGTTCACATCGGTAGAAGCGCGTAAGACGGGCGAAGCCGAGGGAGCCGAAGACGTGGAAGCCGAACCGGATTCTGCCTGAGAACCGGACTGTTGCGGATCGTCATCATCTGCGCGCTCATCATCCACGCGCTTATTGGCATCGTCGTAGTCCGCAAGCAACGTTTCAACGTCGTGCCCGTGACGTCCATGACGCCCAAACCTGGTGAAAAGTGATGCTGGCAAACCAAATCGTGTTGCAAGACTCGCCTTTTCTTCAGGCACGTCCCGATCAAAATCAGCATCGACTTCAGAATAAGAGTCATCGTTGGCACAACGATCCGGCTCTGCGTAGTCGTCCGAGTCCACATAATCGCCGGAATCTGAACGATCGGCGCCGATGCGGCCTGCTACGACGTTGAAATCAATGACCTCAGTCTTCTGGTTCGTAAGCTCCGCGCCAGTAAAGGACGACGTGGCGGAAGCTGTTGCTCGGCGCGAAGAAGAAGCAGAAGCGGAGGCAGGGGAGCCGGAAGAGGACGGCGCGGAAGCAGAAGATGCAGACGACGGCGTGGAAGGCGCGGTAGTGTCAGAAGCAGAAGCCTGAGAATCCGGCGTCTGAGCGACGTGCGCATGCGGGCGTTCAACGATTTGCGCATCCCCCAGATCTGTTGAAAGCTCACTGAGCATGTGGCGCGCGTCAGAAATGATGCTTCGATCTTCTGCGTGCAAGCCGTGAACCAGCCAGCGCACAATAGCAAGCTCAGACAACAGTTGCGCACGAGTAAATAACTGCAGGTCAGCAACCGTTCGTTCCTGAGAATATGCGGCGCGGAAACGCTCCAAGAAAGCATCCGATGCAGACGCAAGAACCCACGCGATGTCCTGAGCGGGATCGCCGACGTGCGCAGAAGTGAAGCCGGTCATCGCGCGAACAATGCCAGCTTCGACGATGACGGAATTGCCTTGAATATCGCCGTGGATCGGGGCTGCGGGGAAGCGCCACAATGACAGATCCTCAAGGGCTGCTTCCCAACGGTTCCAGAGGTTCGCGGGAATCAGGACCTGAGACGCTACCTCGTCAAGCATCGCCAGATGGCGTTCGCGACATTCAGCGACGGAGTATGCGGGTAGGTTAATGCCGGTGTAAATGACCGGAGGAAGGTTGTGAAGTGCTGCCAGGGCTTTACCGAGCGATGCGGGAAGAAGGTCCGGATTGTCGAAGTCGTCGTCGCTCATCGGGTGCCCGCCAAGATCTTGGTGGACGATGACACGATCACCTTCAGGGGTCAGGGTTGTGCCGTGGATTCGCGGGACGTCGAAGGGGATTTTCTTCGCGTCTTTTGCTTTCGCCAGCCGGCTGAGGACGCCTGACTGAGCGTCTAAATCGAGTCCGCCGACGCTGGAGTGCGGGCAGGTGACCGTCCATTTATTGCCGGCTGAATCGATGATGCCGGTGACGGAAAGGACCTCGTCGGCAAATTGCGGTTCGCGCAGACCCGCAACGGAAAGACCGGGGACGGCGGCGGTCGCTAGGGCAGCAAGTTCAAGCGGAGTTTTCGGGCGCATCACACTTCAACGGTACATGGGTGTGTGCCTGAAGCGATGGTACGGCTTGCGCTTCGTCAGGTTTTCTTGGCCGACGAGGCCGACCTTGCTGATGATTTGGCTGAATGCCGTAGTGAGTGACCGGTTCGGGAAGAGGTTCAAAGTATGTGATCTTTCTTGAAAGGGCCAATATGTGGAAAGGGATGGTCAAGTATGTGTAATGCGTGCCCATAATTAGGGCATGAGCACACTTGATATGAATCGTTTGTCCGACACTCTTCGACCTGTTTACGAGGCCGTTGTTGCCCGCGACCCGGGTCAGCCCGAATTCCACCAGGCCGTTTACGAGGTCCTGCTGACGATTGCTCCGCTTGCCGAACGCAAGCCTGAATACGCTGACCTTGAGATCTTCAAACGCATTGTCGAACCGGAACGCCAGATCATGTTCCGTGTCCCCTGGATGGACGACAACGGCAAGATCCAGGTGAACCGTGGCTACCGCGTTGAGTTCAACTCCGCGATCGGCCCGTACAAGGGTGGTCTGCGCTTCCACCCGTCCGTCAACCTGTCGATCATTAAGTTCCTTGGCTTCGAACAGATCTTCAAGAACTCCCTGACCGGCCTGCCGATTGGTGGTGGCAAGGGTGGCTCCGACTTCGACCCGAAGGGCAAGTCCGATGCTGAGGTCATGCGTTTCTGCCAGTCCTTCATGACTGAGCTCTACCGCCACATCGGTCCCGACACCGACGTTCCCGCAGGTGACATCGGTGTCGGTGGCCGCGAGATCGGCTACCTCTTCGGCCAGTACAAACGCATCACCAACCGTTACGATGCGGGTGTCCTGACGGGCAAGGGCCTGAACTGGGGCGGTTCCTTCGCGCGTACCGAAGCAACCGGCTACGGCTTGGTCTACTTTGCCGAGGAAATGCTGAAGTCGAAGGGCACCTCGTTCGACGGCAAGAAGGTCGTCGTTTCCGGTTCCGGTAACGTCGCCATCTACGCGACTGAAAAGGCTCAGCAGCTGGGCGCGACCGTCATCGCCGTCTCGGACTCCTCCGGCTATGTGGTGGATGAGGCTGGCATCGATGTTGCACTTTTGAAGGACATCAAGGAAGTTCGACGAGGCCGCGTTTCCGACTACGCCAGCGAGCGTTCTTCAGCGCGATTTGTTTCGGGCGCCTCCATCTGGGATCTGCCGTGTGACGTTGCTCTGCCGTGTGCAACTCAGAACGAACTCCCCGTTGAGGCCGCGAACACCCTGATTAAGAACGGCGTTCAGCTGGTCGCCGAGGGTGCAAATATGCCGACCACCCCGGAAGCGATTGAAGCCCTGCAGTCCGCGGGTGTTGCCTACGCTCCCGGCAAAGCCTCGAACGCCGGTGGTGTTGCCACCTCCGCTCTGGAAATGCAGCAGAACTCGGGTCGTACGCAGTGGGCGTTCGAGGAGACCGACGCGAAGCTTCACCAGATCATGGTGAACATCCACGCGAACTCGGTTGCAACTGCCGAAGAATACGGTGTGGCCGGAGACTATGTTGCTGGCGCAAACCTTGCGGGCTTCCTGAAGGTTGCTGACTCGATGGTTGATTTTGGTCTGATCTGATCAGCCAGATTCTGAGCATCTGAACGCTTCAAACGCTGCCCGGTGGCGGTGTGTAGGTTGAACCTCATACCGCTACTGGGCAGTGGTGTATCTACCAGATGCTCTGAATCGACTAGGGTAGTGGCGTGGCTACAGAATTTTCAGAAGAGATCCAGAACCTGCGTACGACTATGGAGAACGTCCTCGCGGTCGTCCAACTTGATAAGCTCCGTAGCCAAATCGAAGACCTCGAGAAGCAGGCAACGGCCCCTGATCTGTGGGATGACCCGTCGCACGCCCAGGAAGTGACCTCGGCCCTCAGTCATCGTCAAAGCGAACTCGATCGCGTGACCAAGATGGTGGATCGCATTGATGATCTTGAAGCCATGGTTGAAATGGCGGGCGAAGATCCTGAAGAATCCGCAGAGATCCTGGAAGAAGCCGACGGGGATCTTGCCACGTTGAAGGCTGATATCTCCGACCTTGAAATTCGTACCCTGCTTGATGGCGAGTACGACGAGCGCAATGCTGTCATCACGATCCGCTCCGGCGCAGGTGGTGTTGATGCCGCTGACTTCGCAGAAATCCTGCTTCGTATGTACCTGCGTTGGGCAGAACGCCACGGTTACCCGACCAAGGTGATGGATACGTCTTACGCCGAAGAAGCTGGCTTAAAGTCGGCAACCTTCGAAGTCCAGGCTCCCTACGCCTACGGCACCCTCTCGGTTGAAGCAGGCACTCACCGTCTGGTCCGTATCAGCCCCTTCGACAATCAGGGACGTCGCCAGACTTCCTTCGCGGCAGTCGAAGTTATCCCGCTGATCGAATCCACCGACCATATCGAAATTCCGGAAAACGAACTGAAGATCGACGTTTTCCGCTCGTCTGGCCCCGGTGGTCAGTCCGTGAACACGACCGACTCCGCTGTTCGTATGACGCACATTCCAACCGGCATTGTCGTGTCGATGCAGGACGAAAAGTCGCAGATTCAGAACCGAGCGGCCGCTCTTCGAGTCCTCCAATCCCGACTTCTTGTCCTTCGCCATGAAGAAGAACAGGCGAAGAAGAAGGAACTCGCCGGTGATGTGAAGGCATCGTGGGGTGACCAGATGCGTTCCTACGTTCTCCAGCCCTACACGATGGTGAAAGACCTTCGTACCCAGTTTGAATCCGGTAGCCCGCAGAACGTTTTCGATGGTGACATTGACGGCTTCATTAACGCGGGCATCCGCTGGCGCAAGAACCAAGCGAACGAACAGGCAGAGGCCTGACCTAATCCGACCCCGGTTCAGGGAAAAGAAGCGAACGCTGGTCGGCCTCGTCGATCACGGTTGGCATACTGCACTGAAGCGTAAGCTCGCGCCACGGCGAAGCAGTTGGCTAGAAAACGCTGAAAGTATCGCCCTCGTCACCTTTTTAACAGGTAGTGAGGACGGAACTGAATCCGGCGCGTGTCGCTTCAGCCCGCGTTAGAAAACCTTGCCTAGTCTGATTGAGACCATAACCTTCAATTGGACGGCCTAATGATTCGATTTGATGACGTAACCATGGTGTACACCGCAGGTGCGAAGCCGGCGCTCGACCATGTGTCTTTGGAAGTTGAACGAGGAGAATTCGTATTCCTCGTCGGTAAGTCCGGCTCGGGCAAATCCACCTTCCTTCAGCTTGTGATGCGCGAAATTAAAGCAACCTCCGGTCACGTGTGGGTCCTTGGCAAAGAGGTCTCCAAGCTCCGTAACTGGGCGGTGCCCGGACTTCGCCGTCAAGTCGGAACCGTCTTCCAGGACTTCCGCCTGCTCCCATCAAAGACCGTGTATGAAAACGTCGCGCTCGCAATGCAGGTGATCGGCAAGCCGAAGCACGCCATTAAGACCGCCGTCCCAGAAGCGCTGGCGTTGGTCGATCTGGCAGGTAAGGAAAACCGCCTGCCCCACGAACTCTCCGGTGGTGAAGAACAACGCGTCGCAATCGCACGCGCAATGGTGAACCGCCCCGAACTGCTACTGGCGGATGAGCCCACCGGTAACCTCGACCCCGATACCTCGCTTGGCATCATGCGTCTTTTGGACCGCATTAACCGCCAGGGAACTACGGTTGTCATGGCAACCCACGACGCCGACATCGTGAACCAGATGCGCAAGCGCGTCATCGAACTACATGGCGGTCACGTCATCCGAGACCAGTCGCGTGGCGTCTACGGGGCGGTGAACTAACCATGAAGCTTCGTTTTATTCTCTCTGAAGTCGGTAAGGGGCTGGCACGCAACCGTGCAATGTCCGTCGCCGTCATCATCGTCACCTACGTTTCCCTACTATTCGTCGGTGTTGCTGGCCTATCGCAGATGCAGGTCATGCAGATGAAATCGCAGTGGTACGACAAGATTGAGGTCTCGATCTACATGTGCGCTACCGACGATGCAACGCCGTCCTGTAACGCAACGGAAGCGACCGAGGCTCAGATCAGCGCCGTTCGTGACAAGCTCAATTCCACGGAAATGTCGCAGTACGTGAAGAACGTATTCGAAGAATCCAAGGAAGAAGCGTACGAAAACTACTTGAAGCTCTACGGTGATTCCACGATCAGCGAATGGACAACGGTAGACATGATGCCCGTTTCCTTCCGCGTGAAGCTCGTTGACCCCGAGCAGTATTCGATCATCAAGGAAGAATTCTCCGGTGCTGCCGGTGTTTCCCAGGTGAAAGACCAGCGCGAAATCATCGAGCCACTGTTCAACGTCATTGACGCTGCACGCCTGATGGCCCTCGGTCTGGGTGGCGTCATGATTATTGCCGCCATCCTGCTGATTTCGACCACGATCCGCCTGTCGGCAATGAGTCGCGAGACGGAAACACAAATTATGCGTTACGTCGGCGCCTCGAACCTGTTCATTCAAGCGCCTTTCATGATCGAAGGTGCGCTTGCTGCAATTGCCGGCGCAATCCTGGCAGTGGGAACACTGTTCGCTGGCGTTCACTTCCTTGTCCAAGGCTGGTTGGCTCCGTCATTCAGCTGGACCAGCTTTATCGGCGCCACCCACGTGTGGATTATGACGCCGATCCTTATCCTCGCAGCGGTTGCGTTGGCGCTGATCGCGTCCGCAGTTTCCTTGGCTAAATACACGAAGGTCTGATTATGAAGAAGTCGATTCGTCTTCACGTTCCTGTTGCAGTTGCCTGGAGCGCATCGATTGGTGCGCTGTGCATGTACAGCTTCATTCCCGCGAATGCTGATGAGCGAGATGACGCTGTTAGCCAACGGGATGCCGCGGCTCAGCAGGTCTCTAATCTTAAGACTGAGATTGACGGTATTGATGCGACACTCTCGCAGCTCTTCTACGACCTTGAAGCAGCAAACGCGCAGATTCCTGCTGCTCAGAAAGCGCTGGATGCCACTCAGGCGAAGCGCGATGCTGCGAATCGTGAACACGAAGTCGCAATGGGACAGCTTCAGGTCGCTCAAGCGAAGAAAGCTGAGATCGACGAAGAGATCCACGCTTCCTCGTCACGCCAAGAGGAAGCCAATAAGGCGATCGGTAACTTGGCTCGCTCCATGTACCAGGACGGCACTAGTTCTGCAGTCCTGCTTGCCCTGACGAAGAATGGAACCGAGTCAATTGACGATCGAGCATCGGCAGCTGACGCCATGGCGCGTTCTCAAGCCCAAGCGCTCAACGTTGCGATGGAAATGAAAGCGACCCAACGTAGCCAAGCAAGTCGCCAGCAAGCAATCTCTGACCGCGTGGCAGCACTTGAAGCTCAAGCTCAGAAGGCTCTTGATGACGCTGCAGCGGCAGAAGCTGAAGCCCAAGCGAGTGTCGACGCCCTAGAGAAAGCCAAAGCTGACGCCCAAGTGAAGCAAGCGGAATGGGACGCTAAGAAGTCCGAAGTGAACCAACAGCTGGCTCAAGCGCAGGCTGACTATGATGCTCAGACCGCGAAGATCCAAGAGATCGATGCGGCTAACAGGGCTGCAAACACGATCTACTCGTCGGCGAATGCGAACGGTTTCCACAACCCGGTTCAAGACAGTTCGATGATTATTACGTCGCCCTTCGGCTGGCGTATGCACCCCGTGCTCGGCTACCAGAAGTTCCACTCGGGCGTTGACTTCGGTGCGCAGTGTGGTGAGCCTATCTACGCGATGACATCCGGCGTTGTTCTGGATGTTTCAAGCAGTATCTCTGCCGGCAACTACGTGGACGTGAACCACGGAATGCTCGGCGGTAACTCCGTGATCACCGAATACCTGCACATGCAGCGCATCTATGTTTCGCCCGGACAGTCGGTGAGTGCCGGAACAGTGCTCGGTGAGGTCGGTATGACCGGCTATGCCACCGGTTGCCACCTGCACTTCGGTGTTCTGCAGAACGGCGTGAACGTTGACCCGATGGGGTACTTGTAAGCCAATGTGGCTCGCTGATTTGATGATTGGCTGAGTCGGAAGGCGGGGACAGGCTCAGCTTGTCCCCGCCTTTCATTGATACTGGCATTTTACGAGGCTTGAGCAAGACCCTTGCTCGCGGACGCGTTAGAATTAACGCCTTGAGTGGCGGGGCGTGGCCTCGTCAATCAAAGAAAGGAGGTGCACGATGCCGAAAGACTGGAAGAAGCCGAAGCTGACCGAAGGCGAGAAGCGCAAAGCTGCATCGGACGCGAAGAAGACGATCGCGCGGAACAAGAAGGCGCGCCACGACTATCTGATCGAAGACACGTGGGAAGCTGGTCTTGTCCTGTCGGGTACCGAAGTGAAAGCTCTGCGGATGGGGCGCGCGTCGTTGATCGACTCGTGGGTCGAGGTCAAAGACGGCGAAGCATGGCTGTACGGCGCGAACATTCCGATGTACGCGCAGGGCTCGTGGAACAATCACACGCCAACGCGGAAGCGCAAGCTGCTACTGCACGCCTCAGAAATCGAGCGGATCGGCCAGAAGGTGCGGGCCAAGGGCTACACGGTCGTCCCGCTGGAGCTCTACTTCATCGGCGGCCGTGCCAAGGTTGAGATCGCGCTGGCCAAAGGCAAGCAGGAATGGGACAAACGCCAGTCGTTGCGCGAGGCACAGGATAAGCGTGAAGCTGAACGTGCAATGCGCGCCTACACGAAGCGACCGAACTACAAGTAGTGGGTGCCCGCTTCGCGCGTGTTGCGCTTTCTACTGAAACCTTGCATTTGCTGGCATTGCGCTAGGTGTTGAAACTTCGCGTAAGCGGGGTTATTCTTAAACGTCCAGCCGGACGGTTGGAAACGGTTCTTCGATGAGTCTTAGAACTTCGTTGAAGAGCCAACCCGGCAGTCTGTTTGCCGGTGAGTGAAGAACTCAATAGGGGATGATCGGTTTCGACGGCGGTCGTCGATCGAGGGGAAGCGGGCCGAGAATGTGCGCTCAACTCGTTAACGCTGCGTGCAAACCAATAGGTGCCGAACAGAACCGCACCGACTACGTTCTCGCCGCCTGATATCGCCGCGTGAACCTTTAGTCCGTCAGCCCAGGTGGTGCCCTCAGCCTGGTGTCTGGCGTCATTCAGGGGGCCACTGGGTGCGCGCCATGTCGGTGGGCGTGCTCCGACACTTCATCGACTGAGCTTCGCTGACAGCAGGCCTGCATGACGTCACAAGCTGAGAAATCAATAGCAGGATGCGCCCGGAGAAGACCTCGGGGCCGGCCGTCGGACGGGGGTTCGATTCCCCCCATCTCCACTGTGTAGCCCCGGAACCGTTGAAGTTCCGGGGTTTTCCTTTATATTCCGCCGTTTCCCTTGCAATGCTTATGGTACATAAGGGTAGTTAATGGTAGTTTAGGGTAGGTATTTCGGGACGGGGACGGGACGGATTTCCGGGTGGAGATGTGGAAATCAAGAACCCGCCGAGTCTGCTTGAAAATTGGAAGGGGTCAAGTAGCAATGTCGAAGAAATCTGCTGTGCGTATGTCGCCCGGAATCAGTGTGACCGTTGAGGGAACCTACCGAGTTCGTCTAACCGTCGAGGGTAGGCGGGTTTCGATTGGGACTTTTGAGGCGCTCGCGGATGCCGAAGCGGCGCGCGTGATCGCGTTAGGTGAAATCGCCAGGGGCGTGTTCGTTTCTCCCTCAGTGTTGAGGGCTGAGCGGAAGCGGAAAATGTTGGACGCGCGCGCTCGCGGTGAGGCGGAGTTGGCGCAGTCGGTGACGGTCGAGGCGTGGGCGAAGCGGTGGCTGAAAGACCTTGAAGCCTCAGGTGCGGCTGAATCGACGATCCGGACGTATGAGTCTCGGTTGCGAGCTCATGTGTATCCGTCGATTGGAGGTGTCGCGTTGTCTGTTCTTCGTCAAGAGCAGGTTGATGCGTTGCTGGACTCGCTGGCATCTGATGGGCTTCGTGCGAGCGTTGGGCAGACTTTACGCGCTTTATATTTGGCGGCCGCGCGTTCGGGTTCTACGGGGGTGGTCGTCCCGGCGCTTCAGTTCAATGTTCCGAAGATGAAAGTCTCAACCTCGATTGATGCATCGAAGGTGGCAACGCCTGAGCAGGTGCAGGCGGTCTGTGAGCAGATGCCTCCCGCGTTGGCTCTCGCCCCGCTGTTGGCCGCGATGTGCGCACTCCGCTTGGGTGAAGTGCTGGGACTGCAGGTCGGCGATATTGATGGATTGGATTCAGGGGATATGGTGTTGCGGATTCGTCGCCAGTGGAATTCGAAGATGAAGCCACCGCAGTATGCTCCGCCGAAGGCTGGGTCTGCAGGGGATGTTGCTGTCCCGTCGTTCGTAGCTAAACAAATGCGCGATCATGTCAAAACGTATTGCGGGCAAAGTCCTGAATCGCCGGTTTTTCCCTCTCCTCAATCTTCGAGTATCCCGCGAAGCCAGACGAACTTTGATAAAGCGTGGCGGAAAGCGCGCGAAAACGTTGACGGTCTGGAATCGTTTCGGTTCCATGATCTGCGTCATACGGGCTTAACGTTGTATGCCCAGCAGGGCGCGACCCCGGCTGAAATTCTCGCGCGCGGTCGGCACCGCTCTATAGAAATTGCTCAACGCTACCAGCACGCGACAATCGAGCGGGATAAAGCCAATGCGGAAAAGATGGGCGAAGCGTTTCTTGCTGAAAGCTGAACCGCGAAGACACGGCCCGCGTCGTTGAAGAAGCTCGCATCAACGAAACAACGTAAAAAGTAGCCGAAAATACACCCAGCAGCTAATTCCGCCAAGGGCGCTCGCGGGTGTTTGTTTCATTTGCTCTCGCCGGTGGTTTTGGTCTAGTTATCATCGATGTGGTTCTAGTTTTTCGATGATGAAAGTGGTGCACGCGCTATGCGTCCTTTCGTGGCAATTGATTTCGAAACGGCGAACGAGCAGAGGTGTTCTGCGTGCTCGATCGGATTGGTGAAATATGATGAGGCCGGTCAGGTTAGCGATCGGTTCCATTCTCTGATTCGCCCTCACCCCGAGGTGGACTATTTCAGCCCAGTCAACACGTGGATTCATGGGCTAACAGAGGACGATGTTGCCGACGCGCCACAGTGGTCGGAAATTCTTGATGAGATTCGCACATTCATCGGCGATCTCCCCATCGTCGCTCACTACATGCCTTTCGACGCCGGAGTGCTTCGCGGACTCGCAGAAATCTACGACCACGAACCTCTACCGAACCGTAGACTCTGCACCTACCGCCTAGCCCGCGCAATCCTCCCAGAGGACAAACCAAAGCGGAAGAAACTCGACAACGTCTACCGCTTCTACTTTCCGGGCGAATCCTTCAAACATCATCAGGCAACCGCAGACGCTGAAGCCTGCGGACGAATCTTCGCCCGAATGTGCCAAGACTACACATTCGAACAAATCGAGGAACTCTGCCCCATCTCCCACCGAGACCGACCCGGCTCGCTCGTAGGCTCACGCTCCGAACAAGTCCAAACAGAAGAACTCATCCGACTATACGGGGCAAACCCGACCGCCCTCGAAAACGAGTGCGTAGTTTTCACCGGAACCTTAAAACACGCCCAACGCAAAGCCGCTCAAGCCCTCGTTGAAGCCTGCGGTGGCACCCCAGATGAACGCCTAACCAAACGAACAACAATCCTCGTCGTCGGAATACCAGACCCCCGCCTCTGGGCCGAAGGTGCATCCGCCTCGAAGAAACTACAAAAAGCCACCCGCTTCAAAGAAGCAGGATCACCAATCGAAGTAATGAGCGAAGAAGACTTTTTCCAACGCCTCATCGAACACGACTAAGCGCTCGCGGGTGTTGTTTGTTGGAGTGAAAAAGGAGGGTAGCTGTGAGGTTTTTTCGTAGCTTGTTTTCGTCTGCTCCCAAGGTTGAGGAGTCTTTGCCGTCGTTGTTTGTAGATCCGAGCGAGGTTGTTGAGGCGAAGGTGCCTCGTCGTAGGGGCAGGGATAAGCCTGTGTGGGAGCCACAGACTGTTCCAAGCAAGACGCATGTGGTGTCTTCGGAGGTTCGGGCTGAGATTGCTCGGCAGATGCGCTGGGAGCCTGTAAATGGAGAGTCTTCGGTTGATTTGATTACGGCGTTTAATTCTCGCTATTGGGAGCCTCCTTTCGTTGAGGGGGTTAACGCGTCTGGGAATCAGTTTGCTCGATTCTTTAATGCTGATTCGCAGATGGGTGATCCTAAGCAAGGGCCGCTTGTTTTAGATCGGCGATTGTATGTTCCACTGAACGCAAAGCCTGTTGGGCGTGAGCTGGTCGCATGTCATAAAGTCGATTTGCTTGGCGAGCAGGATTGTCAGAGTTTTCTTCAAAGCGTGGGGTGCGGGTTTTTCTGGCTTGAAGCGGAAATGGGTCCAATCCCAAAGGGGAAGCACCGGGGGAAAACGACGATCCAGTTCAAGCTCAATGGTGTGTTTGTGGGCTGGTTAAGTCTGCTTCAGACAAAGCGCCACGCGAAGCATGTGCGGCCTCGTCCGGCGGTCTGTATTGGTCGCGTTGTACCGGGGCCGAACAAGTTGGAGGTTGAGGTGCTACTGCCTGAATTTGAAGGAATGCGCAGAACGTATGTTCAACAAACGAGGTAGCGCATTATTAGAAGTCGCTAACGAGCGGTCAATTGCAGCGCGCTTCGTGATCCTGCCATGAAGTGATGATGCCGGGAGTGACATCAAGGGCGTTCGCGAGGTCAAGGGGGTTCGATCCGTTCGCGGTTTCTGCTTCGGCGAACGCCTGAGCTGTGATGATAAGTCGCGCGGCCAATTCGTTAACGTGTGCTTCGACCTTCGGGGACTGTGGGCCGTCGTCGTTGCGTTGAGCGTGGACGAGTTCATGGGCGAGCGTGCTAATGCGCTGTGCGTTGCTTAGGTTCCTGCTTAGGTAAATGCGGTTATTCGTCGCTTCGTATTTTCCGCGTAGAGTTCCGGGTAGATCAGCGAAGTGGACTGTAACGCCGTACATGTGAGCGATCGAGAGCAACGCTGCTTCACGTTTATCGTTTGGCTGGATCGTCCTAATGCTGTGTGAACCGGAAAAGTTACGTGAACGAGGTTTAGTCCCTGCGGGTCTTGCGGGCTTCGAGTTCTGCTGTTTCCGCTTCGGGGGAAATGCCCGTGTCTAAAGCCGCGTAGGGAAGACTCTTCTCGCTGTCGGTTAAGTCTCCAGCATCTTCGCCGTATCCCGGTACTTGAAGTGGCAAATTGAGCAACTGGAAATCATTAGAACCAGCAGGTATCGCGTCAACATCTCCCATCCTTTTCCATACTTCGAGCGCGATCTCTGCGTCTGTGGCTTCTTCAAGAGAGCTTTTAGCGTGGCGAAACCGAATGTCATCATCATTGATTAATCCAAGAATGATGAGTGCATCAATAACGTCTTGCTTATAAGCGCGAGCAATAGCCACAACGGTCTCAGGAGTTAATGACTTGCTATTGAGTTGACGCGAAACTGTCGACTGAAACAGCCCCGAATCTTTTGCGATTCGAGTAATCGATCGACCTTCAGTGACTTCTGTAAACCATTCGATGATGTTCATGCACCTATCATATCGCAAATAATGCGACACGCTTTACTATTTGATGCAGCGCGCTTGACAAAGGATGAAAACTCGCTACTCTTAAAGCAAGGCGCATTAGAAAATAGTGCGATACGCATTGAAAGGAGATGAAAATGAAAAAGACAATTCCAGCCGCACTCCTCACCGAAGAATTCAAACAACGCGTTGAGGACACAGGCATGACGGACGCGGCCGTCGCAGCAGCAATCGGAGTAACAAAGCAATACTTCAGCGCTGTAAAAAACGGCAAAGAAGCCCCATCAATCAAATTCCTCGCAGGAGCTGTCATTGCCGGCCTCGGACAAAACTTCGGCGACATCGCACGCCCGAACCCATACGCATTCAGTCAAGCGCTCGCGGATTCCAAAGGGGCCGCGTGATGAATGGGGTCGGAGAAGAACTCGTTGACGGGGTTCTGTTCGTGAATCAGAAGCGAGCGGCAGAGCTATGTGGGGTCGAGCGTCATACGGTCGCCGGTTGGATTCGTCGGGGTTATTTGCCTGCGAAGAGGATCGGCGGCAGATCGATCAAGATCAAGGTTTCCGACCTTGAAGGTATGGGTAAAAGGATTCCGCATTGGAGGAACGCATGAATACGCCGGATACAAAGATGCCCTTTGCGAGTGGAGCCGCAAAGGGCGAAGAACTCGAACATTTGGAAGGACAAGTTCTCATGAACCATCGTAGCAGTCGTCACGGTTGGGTGCGCAGGCGCATTTCTATGATTTGCGCTCCGTATGTGTATCGGGGGCGAAAACTGCAACCGCAGACGTTGCCGGGAGTCAATGTGCGCGTTTCTGGTCGGTTGTTTCAGCGAATCGCTAAAGAACTATCGGGGGTTGAGTGATGGAAAAGGTGAAGCCGTCTGCCTCGCGGTTCCGCGAGGTCGTGAATGTGGTTGAGCGGTTCGCGAATATCGCTCTCGATGTTGAAGCTGTTCCCTTAGAGATTGATATTACGCATTGGGAAGACTTTTCGTGTTGTCTGATGGATTTTGAGTCGGATGACCAGAAGGTTAAGGCCCTCGACGCGATGGTCGGTGTTGGTGCGCGTCTGGAAATTGACGATGAGTTAAAGATATTTTTCCGTGTTCCCTTGTCTGGGATGAAGGGGCTATTTTTCATCTTCCTTTTTGACGAGAGCGACGCGGTTGAAATCTTTAAGAAGGTGACTGGTCGTGAGTGAATCGGTCGAGCAGTCAATGAAAACACTTGAAGAGGCCGCGCTCCTCGCTGGTTTGAAAGTGTGTGTAGATTCGGATAATCGGTGTGCGTTCATTCGTCAGGTCGAGGTTCATTTCGAAGACCTGAAAATATGGAAACACATCCCTGGCAGCGTTACGGCATTGTTGAACGTATTGCTCGATATCGGTTGGCATATCGAGTTCTTCGGCGAAATCGCTCCTGAATCGACATTGCAAGCTGATGTGGGGCCTGCTGATGGGAGCATCGTCTTTGGCTTCGACTGCAAGGGTAGCGAGGTTATCAATCATCTGAATTACGCCGGGCCAGTCGCATGAGCGCGTACACGATTGGGAGCCTGTTCTCCGGGTATGGGGGGCTCGATCTGGGTGTTCAGATGGCTTTGGGTTCGGGTGAGCTCGCGTGGGTGAGCGATATTGAGCCGGGACCGAAAGCAATTTTGAAGCATCATCATCCCAATGTTGAAAACCTTGGGGATGTTACGCAGGTCGATTGGGCTCAAGTTGAGCCGGTCGATGTGATCGCTGGCGGGTCTCCGTGCCAAGACCTCAGCGTCGCTGGAGTTCGTGCGGGCATGAAGCCGGGAACCCGGTCGGGGTTGTGGGAGTCAATGTTTAACGCGGTACGAACTATCCGCCCTCACTTGGTTGTGTGGGAAAACGTTTTAGGAGCGCTCAGTGCAAACGCTTTTAGCCTCATGGAACAAAGAGAGGGACG
Source organism: Pauljensenia sp. UMB9872 (assembly GCF_030212665.1). NCBI lineage: Bacteria > Bacillati > Actinomycetota > Actinomycetes > Actinomycetales > Actinomycetaceae > Pauljensenia > Pauljensenia sp. UMB9872. Next base: position 101,145 of record NZ_JASOER010000001.1, read on the forward strand.
TCTGGGAAACCGGGCAGACAGACCTGTTCTCAGAGCTCTCGGACGTGTTCTCGGAGACTTGGCCTCAATCGGGTATGACGCACAATGGGCAAGCCTTCGAGCTTCAGACGTCGGCGCCTGCCACAGGCGCGCCCGCGTGTTCGTAGTCGGTTTCCCGCAGGGGGATCGGTGGTGGCTTGATCGGGCGTTGAACCACGCCTGTCATCCGGCGGTTGTGGGAGAAGCGGAAGGGGAGAATTTTCTTCCTACTCCGACGGCGACCTTTTCGTGGAATACGCCCGAGAACCATATGTGCAAGCGTCCGGGGCGTACTACGGTCAGCGATCTTCGGATACTGGTCGAAAACGGCTTATTGGAAACCGGTGGTCGGGTGGAAGAACGGAAAATGTTCGCCACCCCGGCGGCGAATCTTGGGAGCCGCGGGTCACGTCACCCCGAAAAGCAGAAGCAGGGCAATCATGCGATCGGGCTTGACGATCAATGTGAGCATCTTCTACCAACTCCGACGACGCAAGATGCTGATGCGCCGTGTGCTTCCCAGCTTCGCCGTAATTCAGTGCCGTTAAATACTTTGCTCCCCCATCTTCTTCCAACTCCGACGTCTTCACAACTTGACGGGCGCAAAAGCGAGCGGTTCAACGTGGGAGGGAAGTCGTTTTATGACTTGGTCGAGTATGAGAAGTTCGGCGAATTCAAAGACGCGATCCGCGTCCAAGAACAAGCATTCGGCATGTCTGCGCCTGATCCGACCGTGATCGGCAATACCGGCAGGGCTTTGCTCAATCCCGCGTTTGTCGAGTGGATGATGGGGCTACCGCCGGGGCATGTGACGAGTCCAGAAATCGGTATATCGCGTCAGCTCCAACTTAAAGCCTTGGGCAACGGGGTCGTTCCGCAACAGGCGGCGACCGCGATCCGGATTATGGCTGAAAACCAGCAATTGTTCGAATACGAAAACTTAGGGGGTGTCGCGTGATGACCAAAGTGTATGTGAGCACGCAAGAGGAGTTGGACGAGGCTCTGGCGAATCCGAAGTATGAGTATGAGTGGTATGAGATCGTCATTTGTTCGCCTAAGGGTGTGTGGCTGGAGATCAGGGATTCGCATGGTAAGGATGTCTATGTATCGAGCGAGGCGACGGTCGAAGTATCGGGCGATGCGTCGGTCAAGGCAGTGGAGAATGCGACGGTCAACGCATGGGGTCGCGCGTCTGTCAACGCATGGAATCATGCGACTGTCAAGGCATTTGGTGATGTGAGGGTCAAGGCATTTGGCGATGTGAGGGTCAAGGCATTTGACGATGTGAGGGTCAAGGCATTTGACACTGTGACAGTTGAGGCATTTGGCAACTCGATAGTCACGGTAAGAGACAACGCGACAGTCAACGCATTGGAGCAGGCGACTATCGACGCATTTGACAATGCGACGGTCAACGCATGTGGCTACGCGACGGTCAGCGCATGGGGTCGCGCGTCTGTCAGGGCATGGGATCGTGCGACTGTCGATGCATGGGAAGATTCGACCGTTGAGGCCGGGATATTCGTCGCTGTTTATGTCCACTCCAAGACCGTCGCGCACGAAGGCGGGGTCATTATCGACATGACCCTCATTGATGCCAATGACCCTGAAACGTGGTGTGCAATGCACCTCGTTGAGGTTGATGAAGACGGGCAAGCTCACCTTTATAAAGCCCTCGACGCTGATCTAAACGCTGGACGCAACTACCGCCGCCTGACCAATTACCCGGTCGGGCACATCGTTGACGACACCGTGAACTGGGTGGACAACAACAGGTGCGCAAATGGGTTGCATGCGTCGCCGACTCCATGGCTGGCGAAAGGCCATTACGAGGAAGCGTCTCGGTTCGTCGAGGTGTGTTGCCCCGTAGAAGACCTGCGCCCTATTGACAGTTCGAAGGCGAAGGCTCCACGTTTACGGGTGCTCCGCGAGGTTACGGTCGACGGTTCCCCGGTTGGGGGTGAAACACGGTGAGCTGGAGAGAGAGTACTGCGATGCTTTTCGCTGTCGTCGCCTTGTTTTTCGCGTTCGCGATCCGGTTCATGGCTGAAAACCAGCAATTGTTCGAATACGAAAACTTAGGGGGTGCGGCGTGATGAAGATTTATATTTCGGGCCCGATGTCTGGTCATGTTGATATGAACCGTTCTGCGTTTAACGCCGCCGAGCGCCTCCTGCGGCGTGGGGGTTATCGTCCCCTCAACCCTGTACGCAACGGGGTTAACGAAACAGCCCCGTATTTGGACCATATGCGAGCAGACCTTCGAATGCTCCTCGAAGCTGATGCCGTCGCACTTTTGCCGGACTGGGAGCGTTCCAACGGGGCGCGCATCGAGGTTGGTCTTGCCCAAAGTCTGAATATGAATGTCCGCCCTTTGCCGGATTTCGTTTTTGATACGCCGGAAGAGTCTGATGTGTTTTCCGGTGTTTGTGATCGGTTCAGTGTTCCAAGGTCGAAAGTGAAGACGGTGTGCGAGGTTAGTCAGGCTGTTGGTGCGCTGGTGGCGATGTTTGGAGCGCTTGCGATGAAGGCGCCTGATAATCCGGTCGGCTGGGCGTGGAATATTTGTCTGCCCCTGATTTTCGGTGGGCTTGCCTTGACTTTTGTGGGCCATGCTTTCGGGCGTCGTTTGGAGGAGGCGCGATGAAGGCGTATCGGATGACGTTCCCTTATCTCGATGAGGGCGTGAATTTCTGTCACGTTCAGCTTGAAGCTCAGGCGGTTTTCTTCGAGACGATCATCGAAGAAGGTCTGCAGGCCGTATCGATTCCTAGGACTCGCATGGATACGCAGAACAGGCAGATCAGCATTGAGGCGAATGTTATGCCTTTGTCGGAAAAACGAACGCAAGCCCCGTCAGTTTCTTCGGTTGAACGATGCCCTAATTGCGGGGTTCAAATCAAACACGTCGATCCTGCTGATGTGATCTGACGAAGAAGGAAAAATGGCAACTCATTCTGTAAAAGGCCTACAGGCTAAGTGGGAACGTGAGAGCGGTTCCCGTTTATGTTCTTCCGATTCTTTAGACGGTTTTTCTCCTGCACCGTCTCTAGCGCAGGAATCGGAGGGGTCTCAGCGCTTTGATTGGTGCGCTGAGACAACTGGGGTGGTCGGCGAACAGTCTCATGGGACGGGCTGTCGTCGGCCGCCTCGGCCACGGTCTGCGTTCCACATGCTTGCCGGTCGCTGAATCTAGAGGTTTTGGGTGATGGTGATGAATGTGCTCGTGAATGATCGGCTGTGGATTGAAAACGCTGCGTGCCGAAGCGCGTCTGTTGATCCTGAAGTGTTTTTCCCATCTGAGCGGGGGTTTGATGTTGAAGAGGCCGCGCTTGAAATTTGCAGGGGATGTCCTGTGGTGGATCGGTGTCGTGAATACACGATCGAGTCGGATCGACAGCTGGCTTCGGTGTATCACGTTCACGGCATTTGCGGTGGTTTAACTCAAGCTCAGCGTCGTGCGATCAAGGTTGGGCACCGGGGCTTGACTGCTTTGGGTTTGGGTGTGTGCCGTGGGTGCGAGCGGCCTTTTCGCCCGAAAGGGACAAAGGCAACTGAATTTCCGGGGACTGTAATTGAACGTTGCAAAAGGTTGTGTACGCGGTGTGTAACGAAAAAGAAGAGCAGGTGACCATGTTGGAAGACGCTGAGTCTCTCGCGCGTTTGCATGGGCGGGCTGTCGCGGATTTCGAGGGCGCGATGGTGCCTGTAAATCCAGCATGGGTATCACCGAAGATGAGCTTCACCGCTGATCAAACGCTATCGATGAATGACCGGCAACACTATAAGGTGCGTGGCCCGAAGGTGGCGTATGTTCGTAATACTGCTCGAATGACGGCGATAGCGTCGGGGCGTCCGTGGTTCGATAAAGCCTCAGTGTTGGTCGTGGTGAAGTTCCCGGATCGGCGTAGGCGCGATCCGAATAATTACCATGCGATGACGAAACCGATTATCGACGGGTTCGTTGACGCTGGGGTGTTTAAGGACGATTCCTTGGATTTCGTCTTAGGGCCAGATATTCGCGCATCCTCTGAAGTGAGTAAACCGTCGTTGTGTTCGAAGATGTTTGATTTTTGGGTACTCGTATATCCGGTGGTTGTTGCGGGGGCGAAATGATCGGCGGACATATTTTCTACCCAGGAAAATGCAAAGCGGCGACAACGTGGGTGCATATTCCGTGGATTAACGGCAGACCGTTTTCTCGTCCCATTAGCGAGATGGTGACGTGTGACCGCCGTGCAGAGCACGTGTGCGAAAAGGGACGTAGGCTCTATCACTATTGCAAAGAGTCGGGGCACACGTGGCCTGTGACTCCTGAAGAAGTCTCGCAGTTTGGGGCTTGTGGGTATCGCGGGTTCTGATGCTCAAGCGCTTAAACATGACGATTAAGGAGGTGACGCCGTGGCATGGATGAAAGCAAGCGATAATTCGGATGAGCATCCGAAAATGCTGGCCGTGATGAGTCTGGCCGATATTGATGAACGGACTTTTAATGAAGTCCTCGGCTTCATCCTTCGCCTGTACTTGCATTCAGGCGCTCACCTGACCGACTACGTCGTATCTTATGGCGCCGCCTTGACCAAGGGCGGGAGCTTGATCCGCGCGAATGAGCTCATTGAGATGAGCGTTGCGGTTGGCCTACTGGAAACTTTCACCAAAGACGGTCAGCCGATGCTGCGTCTCATGCAAGACCCTGATGGGAATTTCTTTAATCTCCAAATGAGGAAGGATGTCGAATGGGCGAGAACACGTCGTAATGACAACGCGAATCCGAATCTGAAGTTCGGTGTATTGGTCCGCGATGGTGATAATTGCCGGTGGTGTGGTCAGAGCGTGTATTGGACGGGCAAGATGAGCCCACGCAAGGGGACGCTTGATCATCTCAAACCCGGCGAACCTGGGACTGTCGAAACGATGATCGTCTCCTGCGTGCGCTGTAACGGAGCACGCGGCGACGACACGACCGGCGATTGGGATCATGCACACGAGCTCTTGCCAGTACCAGACCGGCCAGTGTATTCGAAATGGACGTTCAAGCAGTTGCTCGAACGGGGTTATATCGACGAGCAAGGCAACGTCCGGCGAAGCGCTTCAGGCAATGACACGCGAGCATTGACCCCGAGCGCCTGTGCTGGACAAGCCAAGGTGAACCCGCCAAAGCGGGCTCCCCATGACAGTGAGCGAGCAGAAGGTTCTTCTGCCACCGCCCCCCACAATAGCCAGCCTTCAACGGGTGAAGTGAGCCTGCCAACGCGGGTTCCCCATAATCAGGGTGAGCGAGCACGGACGCGTGCCACCGCCCCTTCTTCGTCGAAGGCTAGGTTGTGGGTAACGCGTCCGGACGCTGAATGCGTCAAGGGTGCTTCTGTCGTGGGTGAGCGAGCAGAGTATTTTTCTGCCACCGCTCCCGAATGGTTGTCGAACAACCGGGGTGACTTCGATATCGATATCGGTTCGACTTCGATATTGACTTCGATATCGGGGCCTCCGGATATCGATATACACGGGTCGGGTCTGGTCGGGTCTGGTCAGGTCAGGGTAGGGACTGGTCAGGCTGGGGCTGGGTCTGGCCGGGAGGCCGGGTCTGTTCCTAGGGCTGGCAGGCGTGGTCGGAAGAAGAAGCGGAAACGCAAATGAGGGAGGGTGGTGTGGAGCTGCGTAGGTGTCCTGTTACGGGGGAGCTGCTGGCTGATACGGAGTTCGTATCGCGGTCAGCAGTGAATCAATTGGTGACGGCATTGTCGGATTTGCCGGATGTGGTTGCTGATTTGCAGTATCGCGCGTCGGCTGGGTCGAAAGACGGTTTGAGTGCGGGGGGTGGTGTTGCTTCGTCGAAGGAGCCGTTCAATTTGTCGTTGATGGTCGAGGTTTGGCAGTTGATGACTGTATTGCAGAAGTGGGCTCAAGCGCTGACCGTTTTCGTGATGGGTGAGAAGTATTGGGTTCGCTCGAACGATCCGGTTTTGATCCGTCAGACGTTTATCGCGTATCGGGATCAGATTCGAGGCTGGTCGAGTGCGCCGGAAATGGTGATCGCGGTAAAGAACACGGTCGCGCGCCTCGAATGGCATTTGTTGAATGAGCGCAAGTCGTATCGTTTTGCGGGGTGGTGCCCGGAATGCGGTGAAGAGATTCGTCAGGTCGAAGGGGCGGCTGATTCCTGCGAGTGTGGGTATGAGTTCGATTTTGATGCGCTGCGCCGATTGATGATTGATGATGCGTTGAATCGTTTGCTGTCTCGGTCGAAGGCTCGCGAGCTGGCTGAGATGGTGATGCGTCGCAGTATCCCCAAGGGGACGGTTCGCTCGTGGGTGAGCCGTGGTCAGTTGAAGCCGGAGCGGGTAGCGGGCGGGCGCTTGTTGTATCGGGCGCGTGACATGGTTGCGTTGATGGGGAAGAAGCGATGAGAGCTTTTTGCGCTATACAAGTCGGCGTGCAACGCCCTACTGTGCTATCAGTGGTTGTCAGTGGGTCGAGGGCGCTATGAGTGTTCGTCAGAATACTCGTCGAATGAACAGGTTGCGACAGGAGTTCTTCGAAGAGGGTAGGGCTCTCGACGCAGACCCTGCTCGTCGCAAGGAGTCGTTGTGCTGGTTGTGTGCCGGTCGCATCGATTACAGTGTCGGGCAGGGGACGACCGACGATTCGCACGAACTCGATCATGTGGTGCCGGTATCGAAGGATCCTTCTTTGCAAGAGGAGTGGTCGAACTTTCGGCATTCACATCGCAGGTGCAATCGTGAGCGTGGAGATCGCACACCGCTTGGTGATACGGGTGATCGGGTTGCCGCGTGGTGGTGATAGGTAGTGGTCGCACGGAACTGGTGCGGGGTGGGGGGGCCGGAAAAAATATCAAATTTTCCACCAATGGCACCCCACCCCGGGGGCCCCTGTCCTCTCCCCCCGCTATTTTTGACCCCCCATTGTGTGTTTGACCTGCGTTTTCGTCGTGAAAATGGGACAAAATGCATGATCGTGTCAGGATTAGGGGCCTTTTTAAAGCGGGCATGAGTCCTGGTGAAATTGCTCTGCATATCGGGTGCTCGCGGTCGAGCGTGTATCGCGCTCTGGATGATGGTGCGCGTCTTTCGTATTCGAGACCGACCTTGTATGACCGGTTTGGGTATCGAGTTGATGAACTGCTCGCGCTGTATCCGCAGATGGATTGCGTTGCTTTGAAATATCAGTCGCGGTGGCCGGGTTCTCTTCGGCAATTGGAACGCGAGGTCGCTAAACGGCGAAGCGCAAGTGCTGAATCTTCAGTTATCCGTTTAAGGCAGAAATGGAGCTTATCTGATGGTGAAAATTCCCGAGACGCTTGAAGCGCTCGCGGTTGATATTGATTCTGTTCGCCCGTTCGAGTCGAATCCTCGTCGTGGTGATGTGGAGGCTATTGCGGAGTCGCTTCGTGTGAATGGTCAGTATCGTCCGATCGTTGCTAATAAGCGGACGGGTGAGATTCTGGCCGGAAACCATACGTGGCAAGCCGCCAAATCGTTGGGCTGGTCGCGAATTGCTGTCTCGTGGGTGGATGTTGATGACGAGACCGCTTCTCGTATTGTGCTGGTTGACAACCGACTGAACGATTTGGCGGATTATGACGATGAAGCGTTGAAATTGCTTCTGGCTGGGCTCGAGGATTATTCGGGCACGGGATATGACGCTGATTATGTGGCTGACCTGCTGGGTTTAGATGAGCCGGTTGCGTTAACGGATGTTGATGAAGCGCCCGAAATTGACGAAAAGCAGATTATCTCAAAGCAGGGTGATGTCTGGCACCTGGGGTCTTCGCTCCTACTGGTGGGTGACTCGACTGATTTGGAGCGTCTGCTCGAAGTGATGGGTGAGGAGCGCGCCGATTGCGTGTGGACTGATCCGCCCTACGGGGTGAATTATGAAGGTGTTGCCGGAGCGATCATGAATGATTCTTCGGAAGATTTGCCTGCACTGCTCGATGGTGCCTTCAAGACGGTTGTCGCTGCCACGAAGCCTGGCGCTGCGGTCTATGTCGCCTATAGTGAAAAAGAGAACGTGCTGTTCCATTCGATGATGAGCAAGGCTGGGATTCTTGTTCGTCAGCACCTCGTCTGGGTGAAGAACACATTGGTCTTGGGGCGGTCGGATTACCAGTACCGCCACGAGCCGATCTTTGCAGGTGAAATCCCCGAAGCGGGCGAAGTCCTGCGCCATGAAGGCATATGCTACGGGTTCACTCCCGGAGGGGCAGGAAGGCTCGGGCGCGGGGGCTCTCACTGGTTCGGCGACAACTCGCAGACCACGGTCTTCGAAATTCCGAAGCCACCTCGCAACCCAGATCATCCGACCATGAAACCAGTTGAACTCATTACTGCGATGCTAAAGAATTCCCTCCCAAAGGGCGGGCTTGTCCTCGACCTCTTTGGCGGTTCAGGCTCAACACTGATCGCAGCGCATCACCTGCGCTCGCGGGCTGTTTTGGTCGAACTGGATGAAAAGTATGCTGACGCCATTTGTCGTCGGTGGCAGGCGCATACGGGGATTATGCCGGTGTTGGATTCGACGGGCGAGACGGTTGATTTTTGCTCTGTTGAATCGGGGGGGTAGCGTCTGACGCGGTGAATGTTGGAAGGTTAGCGCAGTGAGTGTTGCATCGAAGGTTGTCGAGCTTCGCAGGGCTGGGTTGGATTTTCCTGCTATCGCGGAAACGTTGCGTTTGCCTGATGTTGCTGCTGCGCGCGAGATGTATGCGCAGTCGCTGGATTTGACTGTCGAAGCGGAGCTGAATCAAGAGCTACTGCTGTCCGAGATCGACCGAGTAGATCGCCTGCATCGGGCACTGTGGCCAAAAGCAATGAAAGGCGATACGCAGTCAGTTGACCGGCTGATGAAGCTATCGGCGCGACGCGTGGGATTGGTTTCAGAGCTGGAACGGGCAACTCAAAAACGCTTAAAAACCGCAGAAACACGCGGAAATATGGTAGAATATGAGGGTAATGAAGACCCTCGCGATGCGCGAACATCCGAGGGCGTGACCGACTACAGAGGAGTCGATGTGTTACAGCATACCTCGCATATTCGTCCGACCCGAAAAGTTCGAGCGCGTTTGAGTAAAGTTGCCAACGCCCGCGATACGATCAAGGGCTTCGATCATGGCATGGACGTGTGTGGGCTGACGTATGGCCAGTTCTCGCTTTTGGATTTAATCGACGCGGCGTTGGAGATTACTGGCCCGGCTGATGTTGTTGTGTGCACCTGGTCTGCTGGCTTTTACGATGTTGAAGCGGCCGAGCGTTTCCGTGATTCGGGGCGTTTGAAGTCGATCAGGTTCATCATGGATTCGGCTGGCAAACGTGGGCAGGCGAGCGTCGGGGACGTGGGTGAGATTTTTGGCAGGGATTGCGTTCGTGCAACTCGGACGCACGCGAAGTTCGCTCTGATCACAAATGATGAGTGGAATGTTGTGATCACGTCGTCGATGAATCTGAATTTGAACCCGCGTTGCGAGCAATTCGAAATGACCGATGATGCTGATCGTGCGCAGGTTTTCGTCGAGTTCACAAATACGGTCTTTGACGAGCTTCCAGCTGGGGATACGTGTGATCGGACGCTGCCAACTTTGGAGGGAATGGCGTCGGTGAAGCCGAATCTTGGCTTTGCTTTCGGCAATGGTATTAAGACTGGCCGCTGGGGCGACTGAACCTGTTTTTGAGCCGCGCGGCCTTCACTTGAAAAAAGAGGAGTGTGGGTCGCGTGGCGAAGAAGAAACGCAGAGTGAAAACGGAGGTGGTCCTGCCTCCTGCCCCTGAGCGCTTATCTGATGGGGCAAAGAAAGCCTGGGACGAGATCGTTGCTCAGCATGGGGGGCATGCTGACCGGATCGTTGGCCCGTTGCTTGAAGAGTTTTGCGAAGCGTTGGCGTTGTCGCGCGAAGCTCACGCGCGCGTCGAGGCTGAGGGCATGATTGTCGCTGACACAAAGGGATTCCCGATTGATCATCCGGCTCTCGCGATTGGAGCGAAAGCAGAGCGCGTAATCGAACGGTTGGCACCTCGGTTTGCTCCGCCGGTTGATCGTCGCCGCTATGGGTATTTGACGGGTAAGACCTTGGCTTCGGTTCAAGCCGCTGGGCTGAACAAGATCGATGAGTATCAGGCCGTGATCGCTTCGGTGATGACGTATGCGCTGATTATCGACAATGCTCAACTCGCAGGCGTTGATGCTTTGCAAAAGACCGCGTTCGGCCCGTTGCAGTCGTATATGGCTGGGTTGGAAAAGTTGGGGATTACTCCGAAGGTTTCTGCGGTCCCGGATGTTGTCGAAGATGGGGAAGAATCTTCGAATGCGTCTGTCTCTTCGATCGATGGGTGGATTAGCAGCAAAGGAGCGTGATCGTGCGTGCCGGATGTTGTGTATAAGGGGAAAACTCAACCGCGTATTTGGACGAAGCCGTTGCGTAAACTCACGGCTGAAACGTCGCGCGGTTTCGAGGTCATTGATTTTGCTCGCGAGGTCTTAAAGATCGAGCTGTATCCGTGGCAACAATGGTTATTAATTCATGCGCTGGAAATTTTAGAGGACGGTGCATACAGGTTCCGTCAGGTGATCGTGTTGGTCGCTCGCCAAAACGGGAAGAGTCTGCTCGCGTCGGTGTTGGCCGCGTGGTGGCTGTACGTGGATTCGCGCCGGTTCGCGGCGAGGGTTCCTCCTGTGACGTTCAAGATTATTGGGACGGCGCAGAATTTGGATATTGCTCGCGAGGTCTGGTCTTCGGTTCGTGCGTGGTCGAATTATGAGCCGGAGTCGATCGAAGAAGAGAAGCTGGTTATCCCGATGTTGGCCGCGTCGTGCAAAAAGATCAACACGGCGAATGACAACGTGCGAATCACTGGCGGGAATCTTGCCCATTATGAGATTAAGGCGTTGAAGTCGGCGCGTGGTAAGCCTGCTGCGCGCGTGATTATGGACGAGATTCGCGAGCAGACGAATTGGACGGCCTGGAATGCAGTTACCCATACGTCTCGGTCGTTTTGGTCGCACCAGTTGTGGGGTATTTCGAACGCGGGGGACGCGAAGTCGGTGGTGTTGAAAGCCCGGCGGGATCATATAAAGAAAATGGTCGAAGACTGGGACACCTACGTGGGCGCGGGGTTGGTTGAACTAGAAGCGTATGCGAACGACCCGACGCATGATATGTCGCTCGGCCTGTTTGAGTGGTCTGCACCCGATGGGTGCGCGATGGACGATGTCGAGGCGATCTTGCAGGCAAACCCGTCGATTGGGTTTGGTGAGATCACGGTCGCGCAATGTATTTCTGAGGCTCATGCGTCGGAAACGAATGAGGCCGGGTATCGAACTGAGGTCTTGTGCCAGTGGGTCGAAGCAAAAACAGAGCCGTATCTTTCTCCCTTGCTTTATGAGCAGGTGATCGTTGATTCGCTCGATGTTCGCAAGATGATTGAGCCGGGGGCTCGCACCGTATGGGGTATCGACACGTCGATTAGTCGTGCGGTCACATATATTGCGGCCGCCGTGATGACAACGGAAGGCAAGCCGTTCGTTCAGCTCTGGGAGCAGAAAGCGGGAATGCTCTGGGTGGTCGATTATATGAAGGACTTGGTTGCTAAGTCTGGAATGAATGAGATCGCTTTGCAAACCAAGGGGTGCCCGGCGATGGAGTTTGCGCCTCAATTTGAAGACCTGGGTTTCATGGTGCACCGCGTTGATGGTGGGTTGATTGGTTCTGCGACGGGCAGGTTTAAAGACCGTGTGCGCGACAAGGACATTGTGATGGTTGATCAGCCTGCCTTGCGTCTTGCCTTCGAGGGCGGGTTGACCGCGATGTATGCCGAAAATGAAGCTTGGTCTCGCAGAAAGTCGCTGACAGATGTAGCTCCAGCAATCGCTGTCACACTCGCTTTATACGGGTTGGAAACGACCGACCCAGTCGAACCGATCGGCGACCCGCCTTCGCCTGCCGTGGTCAAACTCGACCCCGACACAGTTAACGCTTCGGGTTTGGTCAATCTTGCAACTGTTCACTTCTAAATAAGCCTATGAAATGGGGGGAGTGCGTGTGACCCGTGAAATCGGATTCCAAACAAACGGCCTATGGGGCTGGGGAGATATTGAAGCCGATGTGGCTGAGTCGAATCCTGAACTCCAATGGCCTCACTCGATTGAGGTCTACGACAAAATGCGCAGAGAAGAAGCGCAGATCGCTTCTGTACTTCGCGCCGTCATGCTCCCAATCCGCTCAGCGAATTGGCATATCGAACCGGGGGCGGCGCGTCCCGAAGTCGTTGAGTTCGTTTCTCGCGACTTGGGGATTCCCGTCCGTGGTCAGTCAATCTCACGCCCTCTGCGCTCGCGGGGGCGTTTTTCGTGGGCGGAACATGTTCGACTCGCGTTGCTTGAACTTGTGTTTGGACACGCGTTTTTCGAGCAGGTGTATGAGGTTCGCGATGATGGGTTGGCTCATTTGTCGAAGCTGGCTTATCGGCCACCTCGAACGATCTCGAAGTTGAATGTTGCTCGCGACGGTGGATTGTTGTCGATCGAGCAACAGGCGGGTGATCGTTCGGCGCGTATCCCGATTAATCGCTTGGTCGTGTATGTCAACGAGCGCGAAGGGTCGAACTGGGTAGGCACGTCGCTACTTCGAGCAGCGTATAAGAACTGGCTTCTAAAGGATCGGCTTTTGCGCGCCCAGTCATTGACCGTCGAGCGCAACGGGTTAGGTGTTCCCGTGTATACGGGGGCTGAGCCTCCGAAGAATGCTCAACTTGAAGAATTGCGTCAATGGAACGCAAAGGAACAAGAATCTGGTTTGCTCGTAGCCACCTCGTTTAGGGCAGGCTCTGATGCAGGCGCTGCAATCCCTCATTCAGCCTCTTTGGACTTAAAGGGCGTATCGGGGTCCATTCCCGATACAGAAGGGCCAATCCGCTATCACGATGAGCAAATCGCTCGCTCGGTTCTCGCTCACTTCCTCAACCTCGGAACCGAAACCGGATCGTGGGCATTGGGGTCAACGTTCGCGGATTTCTTCGCACAATCCCTGAACGCGGTTGCAGGCCAGATTCAAGACATCGCTAACCAGCACGTCGTTGAAGACCTCGTCGATCTGAATTGGGGAAAAACAGAACCAGCTCCCGTTTTGGGCGTCGATGAGATCGGCAAAGAACACCCCGTCACCGCCGAAGCGATCCGCGCCTTGGTTGAAGCTGGTGTCCTCGTCGCTGATGACATGCTCGAAACACACGTCCGTGGCTTATACGGGCTCCCACTGGTGGATAAGGAAAGCGCTCGCGGTTGTGCGGGTGAGGAAGGAGGTGTGGGGTGAATTCGTTTCTTGCTCATATTGACCGCCCGAAGGTTGAGGGTGGGTTGAGCGTTGCTGATGTTTACATTTACGACGCGATTTCTTCGTCCCGTTGGGATGATGGTGTGAGCGCGAAGGCGTTTGCGCGTGAGATCAATGCTTTGGATGTTGATGAGTTGCGTGTGTTCGTGAATTCTCCCGGCGGTGATGCGTGGGAGGGTTTGGCGATTATGAATGCTCTTCGTCGCCATAAGGCGTTTGTGACCGCAACGGTTGACGCGTTGGCGGCGTCTGCTGCGTCTGTGATTGTGATGGGCGCGAATCGTGTGGTGATGAATTCGAGCGCTGAACTGATGATCCATGACCCGTGGACGTTCGCTGAGGGCAACGCGGGAGACTTGGAGAAAACGGTCGAGGCGCTAAACAAGTTGGCTGATTCGTATGCGACTGCGTATGCGAATCGTGCGGGTGGAACTGTTGAAGGCTGGCGTGAGGTGATGCGCGCTGAAACGTGGTTTTCGGCTGAAGAAGCTGTTATCGCAGGGTTGGCTGACGAGTGGGTGGACGCTGTTGCGGCGGCCGCGTCAGCGCAGGCGTTTGATTTGTCTGCTTTTAAGTACAAGGGGCGGGCTGATGCGCCTGCTCCGAAGAAAGGACTTCTGGCGTCCGAGCCAGAGGGAACATCAATTTCCATTGAGGAGGAACATCTGATGAGTGAATTGTCCGATGGTATCCGTCAGCGGCTCGGGATCGCCGATTCCGTGGTCGATGACGCTGAGATTCTTGCCGCGCTTGATGAGCGTCTGGCAGGTGAGCAGGCTTCGTCGAAGCCTGTTATCCCAGAAGGGATGCGTTTGGTTGAGGCCGGTGTTCTCGACCAGATGCGGGCCGATGCTGCGAAGGGTCGTGAAGCTTTCGCGATTATGGAGGCGAAGCGTCGTGACGAAATCGTCGCGAAGGCTGTTGCTGAGGGTCGTATCACGCCGGCGTCGAAGGAGCGTATGCGTGCCCTGCTCGATTCTGATGAAGAATCGACTCTTGCTCTGATTGAGTCGCTGGTTCCGAATACGGTTCCGGTCGGTGAAGTAGGTATCGGTGAAGAGAGCGAACCAAAGTCTGCAGCCGATAAAGCGTATGAAGCCGCGTGGGGTCCCCGCGCTGAAAAGGAGGCGTGAGCAATGTCTGAATACCTGCCGAAGTTCCCGCAAGGTCAGGCGATGACCTTTGCCGTCAAGAGTGCTGTCGAGGGCGGTCAGCTAGTCGAAATCGTTGAGGCTAATGCTGTTGGTCCTGCTGGAGCAGATTCTGCGAAGGTCGTGGGCGTTGCCGGTTTTGATGCCGGGGTTGGTCAGATGGTGACCGTCTATGCAGGTGGCGTCCAGCGTGTGAAAGCTGCGGGTGCTGTGACTGCTGGTGCGAAGGTGTACGCCGCCGCTGAGGGGCAGGTGCAAGCCTCGGGCACGAATGCTTTGGGTCTTGCGCTCAATGCCGTGGCTAAGACCGGTGAAATCGTCGAAGTTCTGATCTGAAAGGAGAACGCTGATGCCTAATTTTATTTACCCGAACACCGTTCAAGAAGGGGCACTCACTGCTGAGCAGGTTCACCTTCTCTTGTCGCATCCGGAACTGATCGCGAAGCGTCTGGCTGATCTGACGCAGATGCGTTTCATCTCTGATTTCCTTCTGTCTGGTCGTTATACGGCGACCGGCGGTGGAATTTTCTACGAGACGGGCGAGCAAATCTTCGCTTCTGATTCTGCTGAGGCAATCGCTCCGGGCGCTGAATATCCGATGACGGTGATGACTGCGGGCGAGATTCAGGCAGCGAAGACCGTCAAGTGGGGTCGCGCGACCTCTTTGACGGATGAGCTGATCGCGCAGGAAGGCGCGGGCGCTCTCAACAAGCGCGTGCTTCGCCTGTCGAACACGATTATCGCCGATGTTGATGCTGTTTCGATGTCTGCGATCACCTCGAAGGTAACGAGCACCGAGAAGTCGGAAGCGTGGACAAGTGGCGGGGCGATCGTTGAGGTTCTCGGTCGTGTTGCTGCTGCTCGCGCTGAGCTTGGCACGGGCATTGACCTACAGACGATCGTCTTGAACGCGGCCCAGCACGCGAAGGTCATGGGAATGCTTTTGAACGCCGGTCTTCTCTCGCGCGAAAACGACAACCCTGTCAAGACCGGGATGCCGGTCGATGTCCTTGGCTACACCTGGGCAACTACCCCGTGGTACAAGGGCAGCGATCCGCTTTTCGTTGACCGTGAAAACCTTGGTGGCATGGCTGATCAGAAGGGGATTTCACCGGACTATTCTTCTGCAACCGGCTCGAATATCGAGGTGCGTGTGATCCGTAAGGATTCGGATAAGTACGACATTCAGGCCCGTCGTATTACCGTTCCGGTCGTTATGGAACCGCAGGCGGGTGTGAAGATTACTGGAACCGGCCTCTGATGGGTGTCGCACGCGTGAGTGGCCCTTTGGCCATTGTGAAGATGAAAGACGGCAGTGAGCAATACTGCTATGCGGGCGCGTTCATCAACACTGACGAAGTGGACGAGGATTCGCTGAAGAACCTTGTGAAGGTGAAGATCGTTGCCCTCATCGACGATGAACCGATCACACCCAAACCGGAATCGGAAGAAAAACAGGCTGAACCCGAACCCGAAGCCAAATCGGAGCCGGTCAAGCCTACTGGTCGTGGCCGCGCGGGTAAAACCAAGTAGCCACCGAATCGTGAGGGAGGTGGGGCGATGACGATCAACGCAGAACAGATCAGCGTGGGAGACATCGATCTTGCAAAGCGCGTTCTCGCCTATGCTCGCAACGTTATCGCCCCACGTCTGGACGAAATCGACGGCGAAGCATTAGAAGACGCAATCGCGATCCTGAAAGGGGTCGTCAAAGAAGCAACGGCTCGAGGCGCTCGCGGTATTGTCTCGCAATCGGTAGGCACAGCACGGGTTTCCTATGGGAGCGAGTCGTCGTGTTTTTCGGATGATGATCGCCAAGCGCTCGCGGTCTTGGCGGGCGTGGGTGCTGATATGGCTGTGGGGCATCCTGTGGGTGATTTCCCGAAGCATTCCCGTGTGCTTCGTCGGGTGTTCTCGGAAGGGGTGTGATGTGGAGTTTTCGGAGCGTTTCGAGCGTTTGCGTCAGGTTCTTGTGCCATCTGCGACGAATCCTGATCGGATGGTGAAGTCGGCTGATTTTGGTGAGCCGGTGGAGTTTTTCGGGTTTTTGGATTCGCAGTCTTCGGTGGAGTCCTCGTCGGTCGGGCGTGAGCAGGTGCAGGTTTCTGCGACCTTGTTTGTCTCGGATTTGAGCGTGGATATTCGGCGGGGTGATCGGATTCGTTCGGGGGAGCGTTTGTGGAAGGTCTTGGGTTTTCCGCCTGCTCCGATGAATCCGTTTACCGGCTGGAGGCCGTATCGGGAAATTCGTTTAGCTGAGGTGGTGGGCTGATATGGGGAAGTGGGTGAATTTTAATCAGAAGTATTTCGATGAAATTCTCCGTAGTGCTGGAGTGGAGGGGCTGACGAAGAAGACGGCTGAACGGGCTTTTGAAATTGCGTATAAAGAGGCGCCGTTTAGGACGGGCGAATATCAGGGCAAGCTCGAGCTTGGTACGAAAGAAGCGAAGTATCGTCGGGTGTATCAGGTTGAAGGTCATGCGCGGCATACGTTGCGTGTTGAAGCGCGAACTGGTCATTTGGCGCGGTCGCTGCGCAAAGCGAGGCAATCATGATGCTCAAGCCGCCTGATGTGGAGACCTGGGCAACAAGCTACTTACGTTCTGAGTTGGTTGGTCTTGGTCGTGATGCGGAGGTGGATGTTCGTCAGCCCGATGACGCGGCGTTCCCTCTGTCTCGTCCACTGGTTGTGATTCGTGTAGATGCGGGTGGGAAGGTTACGCCGGTGACTTTCGATTGCCAGCTTGGCGTTTCCGTTTTGGCGGGTTCGCGTCAGGATGATTCGCTGGCGCGCGCGCTCGCGAACGATGTTTTTGCGCTTTTGTCGGATCGCGAGGTGATTTTTGCTCCAAATTCGCCGGTTGTCAGCATCGACGATGGGGGGTGTATGTTCCCTGAAGCGGTCGATGATGAACTGGACGTTTCGAGGAGGTATATGACGATCTCGTGGGATGTCGTAGGCACTTTTTAGGGTGCCGTTTCCTATATCCGTTCAATTATTTCTGAATAGTTTTCAAGCCCTCTAGCGCAGTTGTCGCGCGCTGGAGGGCTTTCGCATGAAAGGAGCCTCTTGAGATGAGTGGCTTGTACGATTCGACAACGAATTTTGATCTGAACTCAGTCGGCGTCCCCGTTACCGGTATCGCAGCGTTTTGTTTGGCTGTCACAGCTGAGAATGTCATTAAAGATACTGACTTGGGCGGGCCCTCGTTGGCTTTGCCTGCCGGGT
Organism: Pauljensenia sp. UMB9872; assembly: GCF_030212665.1. NCBI lineage: Bacteria > Bacillati > Actinomycetota > Actinomycetes > Actinomycetales > Actinomycetaceae > Pauljensenia > Pauljensenia sp. UMB9872. The sequence continues at coordinate 118,885 of NZ_JASOER010000001.1, forward strand.
ACCTGCGTCTTGGTTTGTATAAGGAAGACGGTGGCGTTGAAGAAGGCCGGGATGACGAGGATGCGACTTCGTTCTTCCAAGAGGGAGAAAAACTCGCGGGCGCGTCAACTCAGACCGTTTCCATTGGTCTGGCTGAAGACAACGTCAACGTCAATCGCCTCATCGATGGTAAGGAAGCGGACGAGAACGGCGTCATTTATGTTGATTCTTCTCTGCCTGACGCGAAGTTCCTTCTCTTCATCGCAACGCGCTACAAGAACGGGTTTGAACTTCGTCGCAATGGCGTAGCCCGAATCCAGTCCGTCGAAGTGGACCAAGAAGAACGTGGAAGCGTTAAGGCGAAGAAGGTGACCTTCGAATGGGTGCCCGACGCTCTGTTCAATAACGCTCCCTACAAGAAGTGGCTGGGCGTTCCCGGTGGCATCACGGTTCAGCTGGACCAGCAGACAGCGTCGGTCGCGGTATCGAAGACAATTGTCCTGCATGCGACCGTGACCCCCTCGAACGGGCAAACAGTTGTCTGGACATCATCTGACCCGCTGACCGCGAAGGTTGAGAACGGCACGGTGACCGGCGTGAAGGCTGGTGGGCCGGTGACGATCACCGCCTCCGTCGGAAAGCAGAAGGCGACCTGCAAGGTGACGGTGCAGAGCTGATCGCCTGCCTTTGAAGACTGCTCTGGCAGGGGAACCAACGCACGGCCACGTAGGCCACCTGTTCAACATCTCGCAGGGTTGCCCTGCCAGAGCCTTTTCATCTACTCGAATAGTGAAGGATACGAAGTATGACCTCAAAAACTAAGAACACTCTCGCGGTTGAAGAATACGACTTTGAAGGGTGGACGGACGAAGCTGAAAACGCTGCTCTCGCGGTCTTGGCGGGCGAGAATTCGATTCAGTATGTGATTTCAGAGAATCGGTTCTTTGTTGGCCGGTTTAAAGATGGTCGCATTATTAAAACTCCGTTGGTGTTGAGCGTGAATCTGCTTGAAGCGGTGACGGGGTTCGAGGATCAATCTGATGTTGAGCAGATTAAGCATCTAATGGAGCTGCTCGGCAAGGATGAGGATTTGGAATATCTGAATCAAGCAGACATTTTCTCGGCTATCGATTACGCGCAAAAGTATTTCTCGATGTTCGAAAAGATTACCCGTTTAACGATGGGGGAATCTTTGAGCTGATCGCCCTATACCGTGAGCACCCCGTTTCTTTGCCTGCGTCGCTACGTAAAGAATTCGGGGTCTCGTGGTTTCAGGCCGGTCAGCCGGATTTGCCGTGGCGTGAAATCCACGCCCTTGTGATCGCGTGTCTTCGCGATCAATCGACCGCGTTGGGAGCCGAATGTGCGGGATTTGACTACCCGGCTTCGTGGCCCGAAATCTACACCTTGCAAACGCTCGTGGGCCCTGATTCTCAGGTGCTCCCCTTTGACAGGGAAAAAGCCGTGAAGCCGATTGAAGTGGTGACCGACGCGGAGGTCGCTGAAGCGCTCGAAAGTCTGAATGAGTCGATTGTGTTTGCGAGCGAATGAAATCTGAATAAAGGAGAAGGTGAGTCCTGATGTCGTCCGAAGTTGGTAGAGGGCATATTTCGATTTTCCCCGTGATGACGGGGTTTAAATCAAAGGTATCCCGTGAAATGAAAACGACGGGCGAAGACGGGGCGAAGGGCTTCAAAAAAGCCTTCGCATCAAGCGGGGCTGGTGCTGCGATTGGTCGCCTCCTAGGACGAGAAAGCAAGAAAGCGTTTTCCGCTGAAACAGCAGGTCTAGCAAACAGCGCGGGTTTTAAAAAACTGAAGAGCGAATACGTGGATTCAGTTCGCGCACTATCAAAGGCCCGTTTGAAGCAACAGGACGAAGCAGGTCGCGTTCGCATTGCTGAAGCGCGTTTGAACGAAGTCCTCGCAAAAGCGCCAGCTGATTCGGCGCGCGCCATTGCCGCCTCAGAACGGTTGGCAGCCGCTCGCAGACGTGAAGCGCTCGCGGTTGAAGCGGTGAATGAGGCCAGCAAACGCATGAAAGACGCGAAGTCCGTTGTGGAAGCGCTGACGAATACGTCTGAAGCGTCGGCTGGTCTTGTTGCTCGCCTTCACCAGGTGAAGAAGAGCTTTGCCGAGGGCAAGAAAGAAGGGCATGACGCGACGGTCGAAACGACCAGCCTTGCACGCGTGATCGGACGATTGACGACTACTTCGATTATTCCTGCAGTGGATTCGATGAAATCGTTTGTGACCCAAATGCGAGGAAGCGCGAAGAACGCGATCATCTCGTCAACAGCGTTTGGGAAGCTGTCGGATGTGGTTACGCCGATCCAATCAAAGTTCCTATCTTTGGGCGCATCAGTTGCGAACGTCTCGTCAACAGCATTTGGGAAGCTGTCGAATGTGCTTACGCCGATCCGTTCGAAATTCCTTTCTTTGGCCGCATCAGCCGCGATCGGCGCTCGCGGGCTGGGCGTGGAGTTTATGAACAAGCTGGGACCTTTTGCTCCATTTGTTCGTGATCTGGGTCCAAGAATGGCGTCGGGCATGACGTCGGGCATGGGTTTGCTCCGCGATGCTGCGTCTACGGGTATGCGGGGCGTTGTTGGGGCTGTGACCTCAATGGCTGGGAAGATGCGGGACACGATCGCGCAGGCCGGAAAAGCAGCGGCGGGGCTTGTTAAGGGTGCGTTGGTCGCCGCGTCTGCCGCTATTGCCGCGAATGTGGGGGGAGCGATTTCTCGCGTCGATACGCTGAACAATTTCCCGAAGGTCATGGTGAATCTCGGATACACCTCCGATGAAGCGTCTGCGTCGTTGAAGCGTCTGGATGAGGGTATTCAAGGTCTGCCGATAACGTTGGATGATATTGCAAGTACGACGCAACGCATAGCTCCTCTCACGGATAGTTTGGGTGAGGCGACCGAGCTGTCGTTGGCATTAACTAACGCGCTCCTTGCCGGTGGCAAGGGCGGGGCTGAAGCGTCGCGTGCGATGACCCAATACACGCAGATGTTGGGCAAGGGGTCGGTTGACCTGATGTCATGGCGAACTTTGCAGGAAGTTATGCCAGGACAGCTGAACCAGATCGCTAAAGCATTGTTGGGGCCGACTGCGAATTCTCAGGCGCTTTATGATGCGATGCAGTCGGGTGCGGTGTCGTTTGATGATTTCAATAATGCGATCTTGAAGCTGAATTCTGAAGGTCTTGAGGGGTATGCGTCGTTTGCTGACCAGGCGAAGGACGCGACCGACGGTATCGGCACAGCTCTGACGAATGTTGGGACTGCGATTAAGCGCAATAACGCGAAGATCATTCAAGCGATCGGCGCAGATAAGATTCACGCGGTCTTTGAGAGCATTAAATCGATTATTGATTCGGTGGGTTCGAAAATCGCGGGAGTTATTAGCGCATTTTCTTCCGGTGACCTTGGAGGGTTTACGGGGAGACTGAGCGCTTTGGCTCCTGTGATCGGCGGGGTTCTTGGCGCATTAGGCCCACTGTTGGCAAAGCTCTCATACTTGAGCGGAGTCTTCGGCGGCTTGAGTGGGCCTGTCGGACTACTGGTTGGCGCGTTCGCTGGGTTGATTTCAGCAAGCCCCGGTTTGCAATCCGCATTGGGCGGTTTGCTGGACGGGGTTCTGGGGTCGCTGAGCGAGGTCGCAAGTTCGTTGGCACCGGTGTTCTCCGTGCTTCTGACAACAGTCGGTGAAGCTATGGGTGTGATCGGCGATTCGATTGGGCAGGCGCTTGTTGCGTTGACTCCGATTCTCGAGCAGCTGATCAGTGGTGTTGGCGGATTCATCGGCGAACTGTTGCCGTTGCTGATTCCATTGATTACGCAAATCGGTCAAGTGATCGCCGATTCAATGCCTGTTCTGGTGCAGATTGTTCAGGCGATCATGCCACCAATCATGGCATTAGCGCAGGCGTTGGCCCCGGTTCTCTTGCAGATTGTCGGCGCAATCGTGCAACTCGTTCAAGGCGCGTTGCAGTTGATTACACCGCTTTTACAGTTGATAAGCGTGATACTGCCACCACTGCTGTCTCTATTCACCGCAATTTTGACTCCAGTCATTGCTTTCGCTTCAGCGATCATTAGCTCGCTCATGCCCGCGATCACGGGACTTATGACAATGATCCAAGGCCTGATTAACTTCGTCGTCGGAGTATTCACGGGCAACTGGAGCATGGCATGGTCGGGCGTCAAGCAAATGTTCAACGGCTTTGTTGACGGCATAAAGGGGCTTATCTCAGGCGCTTTACGTATTGCCTTCGAAAGTATCCCGAACATGATTATCGGCATCTTCTCCAACGCGGGCAGCTGGCTCCTCGATGCGGGAAGCAGAATTATTAGCGGTTTGATTAATGGCCTGACTAGCGCCATCGGTGGAGTAAAAGACACCCTGTTGGGATTAACCAGCTCCATCGCTGATTGGAAAGGCCCCAAAGAAGTAGACGATGTCCTACTCGTCGATGCAGGCCGTCGCATCATGGGAGGCTTCCGAAGGTCACTAGAAGCCGAACAAGAACCAATCAAACGCCAACTAAACAAATTCACGCGCGAAATCGGCAAAACGAACGCCCAACCCACCACATTCGGGAACACCAACAACACGCTCGCCGTCGGTCGATACCCGGAGACGATGATCCTCAAAGTCGGAGAACGCGAATTCAAAGCATTCCTCGAAGAAGAACAAGTCAGGGCACTTAACGGAATCTGAGCAGAAAAGGACTAAAACCACATGTTGAAAACATGGATCGCCACCCACACCGGCTTGCCATCGTTTTACTCGACAAGTGATATCGACATCGAAACCGAAAACGGGCGAATCCTCCACCGCGCCACCTCCACCAACCCCACTATCGTCTCGGACGCGCTCGCGGTTCCGGGCGAGGTGACGGTTTATCTGGTGGGCGGTCAGCGTGTGGAATTGGTTCGCCCGAATGCTTCGGATAAGCGTGGTGCGGTTGTGATGAATTCGAACGGGCTTAGTGCTTCGGGGGCGTTGCTGGTCGATAACTCGGATGAGACGGATTGGAAGTCTGATGTCGCGATTTCCGAGGTAGGGTACGCGCGGTGGTCCTTGCGTAAGAAGCCGATTTCTGGCAAGTCGAGAATTCTTGCGTTGAATGAAAAGGCTGCATTGGAGGTTGTGGGGGTTCTGGAGTCTGTTGGTCCGGTGTTTATTGGTCCGGCGGTTAAGACTGAGAACGTTCCTTTGAGATGCGTGATCGTGAATTCGGTATCGAGGTCGCGTGGACGTCTTGGCCGTGTCGTTTTTGACGTGTCATGGACTGAGAGTCTGCTCTCAGCTTCGGGTGCTATTCCCATTCTGAGGTGGGAGGACTGGGCGCATCTTGGGGCGGGGTGGCAGGAAACGACATATCTTGAGCTTCTCAGCCAGATTGCGGGTATGCCAGCATGAGAAGTGGACCTGATGTTGTTAACTTGCATTTTGCGGGTGTGGGTGTGCGTGTGAATTCGGTTCGTGGGCGTGAGGTTCTTGCTGTTGATATTCCGGTGTGGGATGTGAAGGTGGAGGTGCAGTCGAGTCGGGTTGTTCCGGGTCGTTTGACGTTGAAGGCACCTTTGGAGTTTTTGCCTGAGTCTGCTGTTTCGCCGTTGAATAATTACGGGCAACGCCTGCAAGTTTTCAGTATTATCGAGGACTCTTCGGGCGTCCGCTGGGAAACCGATTTAGGGTTCTGGCTGATCACGTCGTGGGATGAGGACGGGGACGCGGTTTCGGTGACCGCCCTTGATCTGATGCAGACCTTGGAGGAGGACCCGTTCGCGTGGGGGTCGTCTCCGGCCAGTGGCGCGCGCGTTTCTACCGAACTGCAAAGGCTCGCCGGGGCTTTGCCGGTTGTGTTGGACGCGGGAACGTTTGACGCTCCCGTCTCGCCGTTGTCGCAGTGGGGTACGAGTCGCACTGAAGCGATCCGTGACTTGTGCACGGCCAAGGGCTTGGAATACGCGGTAAAGGCTGACGGCTGTTTGCACGTGCGGGCAAAGCGCGACGGCCGCAAACCTGTTGCCGCGTATGCGGGCGATGACCTGCTGGTCGGGTTTAGTCGTGAGTCCACGCCGCGACGCGCGAACCGTTGGATCGTGACGGGCACGGGCGACGGGGATGCGAAACTATCGGCGACCGCTGTAAACGCGGTGTATCCGTTTGAGCCTGAAAACTATGGGTGGGTGACCGACCACCGGGAGTTTAGCGCTGCAACGTCTAGGGAGGCTTTGGGTAAGGCCGCGAAAACCTATATGGGTGAAGCGCTAAACCCGGTGCGCACGAGGTCGTTCGAGATCATATGCGACCCGCGTCTGGAGACGGGCGATGTGATTAGCGTTCACACGGGCGACTCTGATGTGACGGTCGGACGAGTGACCGCGTTATCGATCCCCTTAAGTGAGGTTGATTCTCGTATGCGTGTTGATGTTGAGGAGTTGCAATGGTGAAAAAGAGTCTGTGGTTGGACGTTGCCCCGAAGAAGGGGCAGGCTGTCGCCTCGCAGAACGCGACCGCCACGACCGGCAACGAGTCGGGCGGCTGGAACACGGGCACGGTGTTAGAGATTTACCCGGAGTCGCAGGCGGTGCGGGTTCGTATTCCCGCTTCGGCTCGCGAAGGCGAAGGCGTAGAGCAAACGGGGCCATCTGATGGTCTGGTGACTGCTGTTGGTGCGACGGTGGTTGTTTTGTTGGACGGGTCGGGCAGGATCACCCAGGTTGTGTCCCCGAACGTGATTCCCGATGGTGCGACCCCGGTGGCAACGGGCGTGGCTGGCACTCGCTTGTTGGAGGCTATGAGTGAAGCGAAAGAGGCTCAATCGCGGGCGGACGGCGTGCGGGCACGCGCCCAGGAGGCGTTTGATAAGGCTGAAGAGGCGAAGGCGAGCGTTGATGGGTTTGACGCGCGCATAGGAGCAGCCCAGTCTGACGCATCAAACGCGCTATCAAAGGCAACCGTCGTGGAGTCGTCGATGGGGAATGTGCAGGCTGAGGCTGATGAAGCCAAGCAGAAGGCGTTGAATGCTTTATCGGTTGCGCAAAACGCGCAAGAATCGGCGGACGGCGTGGACGCGAAAGCCTCTCAGGCACAATCGTTGGCGTCGTCAGCCCAAACTACGGCCTCTAAAGCGTTGTCAAAGGCTGCTTCTGCTGACGGGCGATACACGTCGGCAGATCACAATCCGCTGGGGTCAGAGGGGCAGGGTAAGCCTGTTGGCGCGTTGTGGGATGTTGTTTCGGGCGGGCTGATCGTTCGCCGCTTCACGTGGACTGGCGCATCTTGGCAACAGGTGAAAATCGGCGCGGACGCTATCGGTAAGGACGCGGTGACCGCCGAGGCGGTGTATGCGAGTAAGGAGATGTGGAGCAAGCTCGCCGTGTTCGACGAGGCCGTCATTGACAAGCTGGTCGCGCAGAATGCGGTTATCCCCGGAAGTATGATCGCTGAAACCCTTATCGGTAAGAAGATCGTTGGTTCGGATATTACGGTCGAGGAGATTATTTCGCAGGAAACCTTTCAGGTTCCGCTTAATAGCGTTGCTGGTTGGAAATTGAGCGACAAGTTCGTTCAATTGAGGCCTACCAGTGAAGGCTTGCTGTTGGAATTTAATCTAGAACGCCCAGTGTATGAGGCGTACTATTCTGCGTCTAAGGTTTTTCCTGAGAATACGTTGAACATGTTTGGGCGCTCGAATATCGTTGCCCATGTTTCTAAAGATCCTGGTGCCTACTTGATCCTCGATTACGTTGACTCTAAGGGCGTCGGAGGGATGGCTTCGTTTATTGGCGGTAATTCGTCTACAGAGTTGCCTCCGGATATTCGGATTACGCGCGTCCAGTTCGGTACTGAAGTCAAGAGCGGTGGTGTTGCTCGTCCTATTCGCCTGCGGTCGGTGTCGTTCACTTTCGGGCGCGTCAATGATAAAAAAATCCGTTTATATCGTGACGGGTCCGGTAAGCCGTTTATTGAGATGACTGGCGGCGCTTCGGTTGCCGCGCTTTCGCCCGATGAGTTGACGGTGCGAACAAAGCATGGTTCGGTGATTGGTTCGCAGTCGTGGCGAACTTTAGTGGCCCCGCCGGTCGCATACTGCAGGTGGGCTGGTAACACTCTCCCATATTCGACGCTCTCCGAAGGCGGCGAAAAAATGATGAGCCTTAGCCTATGTAAAGAAAAAGTCTTGCTCAACGGTTTCGCAGAATCAGCCGGATGGCTCATCGCGCCGTTGACCGGCTGGTATCAGATCACGGCGGTGACCGATTGGAGTTATACGTCCACTAAAGACGGGTGGGCGGTATCGACGGGCATGAGAAGAAAATCTTTAGACCGCGTCAATTGGGATGCTGACCCGTCGGATACGCGCAGTTTCCAAGCCAACGTGAATATCCGCCCTACTGCTGTCGGGTTGATGAAATTAACGAAGGGCGAAAGTTTTGCCCCGGCTTTTTGGCAGAACACCGGAACATGGTGCCCAACCGGAACATCGTTCATTAGTGTCCAATACGTGGCAAGCGCATGAGAGGGGCGTTTATGAAACTGGAAGAAATTGATTTCAGTGAATTGTCCGACGATGAATTGAATGGGTTGTTTGACCTGTTTATGGAAGCGTTCAGGATAAGACACCAGAAGCGCGACGCTGAACAACAGGCGAAGCTCGCCGCCGAAGCCTACGCCGAAGCGGTGAAGGAAGAACCACCCCGCGTACTAGAAGACCTGAAACATACCGACGTGGTCGGCCCGTCTGGTCGCGTTTTGATTGACGGGAAAGTGTGGAAGAACGTCTCGGGGACGTGGTTGAGTCCGTTTACGGCTGGCCCCGACCAGTACCCGCAAGGGTGGGCGCGCGACGACCTTACGGGCGAGGAAAAAACTGCGCCCGCGTGGCGGGCTGGCGTGGAATACAAGACCGGCGATGAAGCCACCTTTGAAAACACGGTTTTTAAGTGTATTCAGGCGCACACGTCACAAGCAGGGTGGGAGCCCTCTAATGTGCCCGCGTTGTGGGCAAGAAAGTAAGAAGGGAGCCGAATAGGTGAGCAGTCAACATTGGAACGGTGCGACGATCCCGACGGCTGGTGACCCGCTTTTGGAAGCGTGGCCAGCGTTCGCCGATAGCGTGGGGACAATCGCGAAGGCAGAATCCGTCGCGTCAGCGCGGGCGATGCTGGATCGGGCTCAAACAACCGGGCACGCACCCACCACAAGCAGACCCGCGTATTTCGATATTGGCGGTATCTTGTACCGTTCGGACGGGGCAAAAACAGGCGGCGCGTGGGTGTTGTCGGTGATGAACGAAAACCAGACACTCACCGCCGGAGCCGTTAGCGGACTACAGTCGAGAACCTCAGTCGGTGGCGGCGGTTGGGTGAAAGTATCCGAACTCCAGATCCCGGTCAAACCCTACGCGCGCTCTTTTATCGCATTCGGGAACTGCTGGGCGCGCGTCCGGTCAGGCGAAGCAGACCTTGAACTGTACCCGGACAACACGGCGAAGAGCACGTCGTTTAAGAGCCGGTTCCATGATTCAGGCGACGCGAACGGTTTCGTGGTCGGCTATGGGACTATCCGCGCTGGAGAACAGCGCACGGTCGGCCTGTACGTATATGCGGCCACGGCGCTGTCGATTGACTTGTCGTCGGATTCCTGGACTCAGCTCACGGTTCAACTCTCGCCATCGACTGTTGTCTAAACAAAGAGACGCACCCCCTTTTTTTTCTTGCCCTGCGCCCGGTTGGCGTGGGGTTTTCTTATACCCAAAAACTCAAGTGAGGAGAAACCATGGGCAGTGAAGAAGAACAGGCCTTAATGAGTCGCATGCCGGAGTTCGGTGACGGGGAGCCTGACCCGCACCCGGTCATTGAAAACGTTGACGAACAGGAGGCGGAGTGATGGCAACCGTTGAACAAGCGCTCAATGTTGCGCGTGGTGAGCTCGGATATTCGCGGTGGACTGACCCACAGGCGGGAACCAAATACGGGCGCGACTACGCGACCCGCCACGGCGCCTACTTCGGCACTAGCGGTGTCCCGTATTGTGCGATGTTCGTGACCTGGGTTTTGCGACAGGTGGGTATGACCCCGCCGGGCGGGGATTTCGCGTATGTGCCCAGTGGGATTACAGCTGCCCGCAACCTCGGCAGGCTCGTCGCTAAAGCCAACGCGCAGGCCGGTGATCTGGTGTGCTTTGACTGGGACGGAGACGGGGTCGCAGACCACGTCGGGTTCGTGGAGCGCAATTACGGGTCCTACTATCAAACCATCGAAGGAAACACCTCGTCCGGTGCGTCTGGGTCGCAGTCAAACGGTGGCGGCGTCTACCGGCGTACCCGCAATCTTGGTTCCGTGATCGCGGTTATCCGCCCCGAATACACGGGTTCTGCTTCGTCGTGGGAGTTAGAAGAAGACGGCATATGGGGAGCGCACACCGCCAAGCGTTTCCGGCAAGTCTTTGCTGTTCCAACGAGCGCCCCGTGGGAGCCGACCGCAGTCAGGGCACTCCAATACTTCCTATCGTGGGCGCTCGACGCCTACAGGCTTAAAGCCGCGACAGGCGTGGATCGTATCCCCGTAGACGGTTTCGACGGGCCGATCACGATTGGCGCTTTCCAGGCGTGGTGGAACGCTTCCGGTATCCCCGCAGGCCACCGGGTTCCCGTGACGAAGACGTGGGACGCCGAAACCGTGAAGGCTATGCAAATCGCTCTCAATCACTCGTGGGCTGGATCGAAAGCCCTCGGAGTCAAACCGTGAAAGGACTGAATAAATGGAAACCCTGAGAACTCTTGCAGTTGACCCGTTCGTCACCACCGTGGTCGTGGGCATTGTCTGGCCTTTGGTGCAGGCCGCGTTAGATAAGCCGTGGTGGACTCACAAACGCCGTATTGTTCTCGTCAGCGTCGCGGCCACCGTTTTGTCGGTCGGCATTTGGGCGACCTCAGAATACCCCGCAACAGTTGAATATTTAGCCACTCAGCTTACTGCCTTGCTCGGTATCTTCTGGGCGGTCTACCAGATCCTCTCACACGTGAAGATCGGTGGAGAATCGTTGCTGGAATGGGTGGGCATGCTCACGCCCGGCGGAATGCCCAAGGGTAAGCACGCGGAGAAGGTGAGTGAGTGAATGAGCCTATTTTTGAAGTCCTCACAAGTAAGGAAGTAGTCGCCGGGATTGCCGCCCTTGTTGTTGCTTTCATTACTCTGCTCGGGGCTTTTATCCGCTGGCTCGTCGCATGGGTGAACAGGAAAGTCGTCAGCTTACAAACCCAGATGGCTGACATCTCTGAGAGTGCGTCCAAGGCGGAAACTGAAGCACGGGGCGCACGCGAAGGGGTAACTAACAGTCATGGCACCCATTTGCGGGACGATTTGGACGAAGTGCGCGCGGGCATGAAAACTCTCATGCGGAAAGTTGACGGTATTGAGAAAGCCCGCGTGGAAGATGCTCGCAGTCGTGAACGAAGAGACCAACGAGCAGAAGACCAAATCGACGGCCTACGGCTCGACATTCGCGCCCTCACCGCGTCAGCAGAGAAAACACACGAACGCCTAGAAACGCGCCTAGAGTGCCTAGAATCGTCCCGTAAACCCTGATGCGCCTGCTAGCATGGTGTGCGGTGGCCGCGGAGCGTCCTTGTGATTCATACCTGATGTTTTCGCGGCCACCCCCGCAAGGGTAGCCTGTTTGCATGTGTTGCATTCATGTGTAAAAGTTTCCTCCTTGACTCTAAAGGAAACTTTTACACGTGAATGAAACATCTGAAGAAACAAAGCCAACACTTTTTGGTGGTAGATACGCAGAAAACCGCCCTCACAATCCACATGGGAAAGTGAGGGCGGTTTTTGTGTATCTGCCGTCAAATGGTGGGCTTTGACCAGTTGCCACGCCCTGGGCGGTTAGCGTTCCACTCGTCGATTGTTTCTACTTTCCAGCCCATTGTGCGTCTGCCTTCGAGTCCGATGTACACGTCGGGCTCTGGAAGCGTGTAGCGCCCTAGAGTGCCTACTTGTACACCAATACGGCGGGCAAGGTCAGAGCGAGACAGGTAGACGGGTGTCTGGTCTGTCATTTCTTGTTCCTTCCAATGATGAATGCAATCAGGTAGATGACCCATGCGACGACAAGCAACGTGCCTGCGATTGCTGCGTAGACCGTATAGCCTTCGACGGCAAGCCAGACGATGATGCATGCGAGAGCGAGCGAGATCAGGATGTCCTTGATGTTGTTCATGTTGTGTGGTGGAATTTTTCGTAGGGGCCGGTGGCCCGGAGTTGTTACTGCCATCTCCGGGCCATCGGTCTCATTTGCGTTTGCTCCTCGACGCTGTGATCACCTTGGCGCTTGCCCTGATGATTTCAGCGATCCCGAAGAGGATTGCCGCAATTCCTACGAAATCCATTTCCTTCACCTCCTTCCCACACCTCCATAATACTACATTAGCAAAGCGTTAGCAAGTGTAATCCACTTACTTATCCAGCTTTTCCACCATTCTGTTGACCGCCGAAGCCGCGCGATCGTTTCGGGGTTCAGGCTCTTCGTTCTTTCAGCGTATGTTCTAGGCTGATTCGTTCGAAGTCGAGCGTGTCAAACGTAAAGGATTCTTCCGGGTCGTCAAGATCGAGTTCGTTCTGCTCGTCGAGAATGTCGGCGAGTCGCGCAAGGATTTCTTTTCGTGTGAGCGCTCTTTCAATGGAGACCGTGGTGGAGTATTTAGCTTCGATGATCTGTTGAGCGTGAGCGGCCGCAGTGTTGTGAAGGCTTGCAGGGATTTTGTGTTCGCGCGCGTATGTGTCGATTTCCCAGTAGGCATCGTTCGTCCAATACGTCTCGATCAAGCTTTTGTTGGTTATTTCGGTTTCTTCGAGCTGATCGACGATTTCACTAACGAGTTGGTCGTGCAGGTCGCGAATGTCGTTGAGGTCGCCTCGTAGACGGTCGGGGTCTCGTGGTTGGCGGTGATTCGATTCCCAGTCTGCAACGACCCCTTCTCCTACCGCGAGGAGGAGTGAAAGGTCTTTAGGGCTAAGCCCGAGCGCGCGACGACGGGCACGTAGTTCCATTCCGATTTCCATTGTGGGGGTGTCCTTTCAGTTTTTGTTGATGTAGCCGAGAGTGACCCAAGCGTTCGCGCTAGTTCGTGCGCATTCAATTTCTTCGGCGGGAAGTGCTGCAACGTCAATGTCGCAAATATCGGGGTAGATGGGGTTTGCGTCTTCGTCGGTGCTGAAAAACTCATAGGAGAAGAGCATTGCTGCGGGGCTGAAGAAGTCCGTGCGGTTCGCGTATTTTGAAGTGTGATGCCACGACGTGTACCCGAAGCGATTCAGGAGGACTTTAAACTCCTTAAGACTCACCGTGATGTTGATGTCGAGGCTGGCGAGTAGGGCATTGAAGGCTTTTGCGTCTTTCGATGTCCACTTGGAGATCGGGCGTTCACCGTTTTTGTAGGCGGTAACTGCCCGGTCGCTCATGGAAAAACCGTCATATCCGCGCTGGTTTGCTTTGATGACACCTGACATTTGTATCGTCCCCTTTTGTATTGGGATGGGAATCAGCTTCTCTGTTTCCCTTATGCTTAAAGTGTACTATAAAAACTACGTTCTGGCAACGTGTTTTGCGCATTATTCTGCGGAAAAGTGGCAGTTTTTCACTAGGGCAACTTCCGCCGACGTTCATCGTTTGTATGAGGCTACGGGCTCAAAACAGCCTTTTATTGGAAGTGATGGCGGATAGTATTGATTGACGGTTGTCGAACGTAGTCGTGCTGTCGATAGTGTGCGCTTCGAGATTGGAGCGATGAAACGCGATGAAACGCGACGAGGTGTGACGGCTTGTGGTGCCCTGCTTGTGGACGGGCGGTTTCGGCAACGTCTTAATTCATTGGTATTGCCTCGTATAGGTTCGATTCCCCCCATCTCCACTGTGTAGCCCCGGAACTGTTGAAGTTCCGGGGCTTTTCGTTGAAATGGCGGGGTTTCTCGCATTTCTTAAAATGACTGTGAGATACAGGGTCAGCGAACTTCTTGCGTTCTCTCACCAGGCGGTTTTCAATGATCCGGTCGAGGTCTTCCTGACTGGTGACCGGCTTGAACCCGTCTGTGTTTTCTCCCGAAACATCGGTGTTGCCCTCGTGGGGCATGGTTGAATCAGACATGGTCTGTCCCCTTTCTTTCCCGTTTATGGCTCGTCAGCCTGTATTGCTCCCGCCAAAAAGAGTCTCCGGGCGGTTCACGGAGCGCCACCGAGGGCATAACAAAACCCCGCACCATCACCAGTGCGGGGCAAAAACTTGAAACAAAAAGCGCTTAGAGCTTACCTTCAGCTTTCAAACGGCGATACTCAAGAGTGAGCTCAGTAGTGTCACGAGGCTTTCCCTCACGATAAGCACGGATCGCTTGAGCGATCACCCAGTCACGCTCGGGACCGGTCACTGGAGAAGGCATCCCTGTGACGCGCTCAGATTCCCGGCATTCTTCCGGAGTCATCAAACGTGGGTTATTCCATTGGAATGTGTAGGGGTCCTGAAGAGGGGTTTTATATTTCGGCACTACTGTTCACCTCCAATGTATTCAACAAAAGCAACTGGACCGCGTTCCTCGATATCAATCCTTCTTAACCGTAGTTTACCACCGCGTATGATCAGGATTTCGTCTTCGCTGGGAATAGCGGAGAACTTGCTGATAGCGGCGGCGTTAGTTCCTTTCGGGAGCAGTAGTCGCGTCAGGAATAGCCTGCGCGATCTTCACAATGAAATCAGATGCGGCTTGCGAGGACACGTACCTGGCGGGAGTCCAATTCACATCCAGCTTTCACGAACCAGTTCATTTGTGCTGGGGTTTGTTATGCCCAAAACCCGATCATAAGCAACAGGTTTTGTCTATTAATCCGCGTGATTACAAGTGAAAAGCTAAAGGGCGGTGGGCAGTAAAAACCTTACTGCCCACCGCCCTTTAGCCTAGCCGTGTTTTCGGTTAGCTCAGCTTGCGTTCCTTTCGCTTGAGCAGAACACCGATTGCAAGAGCGGCAACGCTAACGCCTGCGATAGGTAGAACGCTCGAACCTGTACGTGCCAGCTTAGAGTGTTCTGCGGAGGCAACCTTCTTTACCCCCGGAGTAGTAGAACCATTCGGGTCACTCGGGGTGGAATCAGGGGTACCCGTTCCGCCCGTACCCGGCTGGTTACTACCTGGATTATCGCCAGGGTTGTCGCCGCCTGGGTTGGTACCACCCGGGTTGTCGCCACCTGGGTTGGTACCACCCGGGTTGTCCCCACCAGGCTGACCACCCGGGTTGTCCCCACCAGGCTGACCACCAGGATTGTCACCACCGCCACAGGTCGGGCACACGCGCACTAGCACCTGAGCTATTACATCGTCATGCGAACCATCCTCGTAGGTGACCCGCACGGGAACTGTAATGAGATCGCCGTCCGCGGCAGCTCCCGGAACCGTGAGCGTTATAGAACCATCTGGGTTAACAACGGCGCCACTCGGATTGTCAGCTCCGGGGGTCAGCCCAAAGGTTGCACCCTGCGGCGCGGGGTTGGTTTCCACCTCAGGGGTGTTGTTTGAATCGAATCCAGGAACTGGAATGGTTACTTCCTTGCCCGGTTCTCCGTTTTGCGGAACGTAATTAGGTTGCAGGCTCTGAGCATCGTTCGGAATAACAGAAACGTTTGTGCGTCCCTTACCTGTTGAACCATCCGGATAGTTAATCAGCAGATCAACAGATCCAAGCGAACCCGGTGTGGCATCAGCCGGTGGGGTTACCTGCAACTTGTCACCGTCTATTGTGCAAGTCCACCCAGTGGTGCATCCTCCAACCGTTACGGTAGAGCCCGTCGGGATGATATCCCCGGTATTCGGGATATCCAGCGGTGTACCTGGTTTGGTTGAACCATCGTTCCATTTGGGTGTGGTCGTTCCGGCTTGGGTGTTGCCAACGTGGATGAGTGCTAATACGGTTTCCTGACCTCCATTGTTGGGGTAGGTGATTTGTACTGGTACCCGTACCGTAGTGTTTGCTTCGGCCAGGGTTGGCGTGTAGGTGATGATGCCGGTGTTCGGATCAATTTGTGCTCCGTCGGGTGCGCCTACTGCTGTTGCGAAGGTGGTGCCTTGTGGAGCGGGGTTGGTTTCGGTATCCGGTGTGCGGGGGTCGTCAAACAGCGGCGCTGGAGTAGAGGCTGGTACCCCTACTTTTGCGTTCGTGTCTGCATAGGATCCATTGTTTATTTCGATGAGTGCACATCCGGAGTCGTTAACGGTAAGGCCTGCCGGGGTGTCCGGGCAGAAGTCCTCGCCTGTAACCGGGTTATCCGGATCAGCAGGATCTGGATAACCATCACCATCAGAATCAGAACGCACGGTAGCTGTGCTTTGCGCACTTGCCGGGCCAGTGTTAGGAGTACCCTCAGTTTCCGTGGTGTACTGAACTTCCACCACATAGTTCTGGCCGGTGGCCTGCTCGGTGGGGGTGCCCTCAATCATGCACTTGCCGCCGATGAAGCTAGCCTGCAAACCTGCGGGCAGCCCGGTTGCTGTACAGCCTGTGATCGTAGCCTTACCTGGATTAGTTAGTGTAACCTCGGCGGGAGTTATTGCCTGGTGGATAGTTCCGGTGATTTCCGGAGCGGTAACCGTTGGGGCTACCGCACAACCCTTGTCATCAACCTGCGCATCAGCTGCAGTGCCAGGACACTTGTCTGTTAGATCCGGAACTCCATCACCATCAGCATCCGCAGCCGGGGTAACCGCAACCTTTGCATTAACCTGCTTGGTTCCGCCTCCGTTCGGATAGGTAACGTTCACCTTCACGGTGTAACTATCAACCGCAGTATCAAGAGTTGGGGTGTAGCTGAGCTCGCCGGTTCTATTGTTGATGGTCACCCAGTCAGGGGTTCCAGGTTCCAACGTGTAGGTGGTGCCAGCCGGTTCCGTATTGGAACCGTAATTTGCTGTGGCCTTAGCCGTATCACCCTGTGCCACCTTGGAATCTTCATACAAGGGGGTGAAACCACATGCCGAACCACTAATATCCAGCGTCCATTCCGTAGTGGCCTGAGGTTTAAGCTGGTAGGAATCCTTAAGCGCGTCCTTCAGCTTGGCAACAACTTTAACCTTGTTGGCATCAGCTTCAGCAACAACGCCACCCTGGTCGTCTACAAAACTCTGCGTGTAATCAAACACCTTGGAATCCGGTATATTAACCGAACCCTTTACCGCACAAGTAGCAGCAGGTGAAACTGTAGGAGCTACAGGTGCCGCTGTGGGCTTGGTAGTTCCAGGAACAGTTGGAGTCATATCACAGGTTTTTCCTGCAATATCGAGTTCCCACCTAAAGACCGCGCCGTGAGCAAGCCGGTAGTTATCCAGGTCTTTAAGCTGCGCGGTAACAACAGCTTTAGTGCCTTTGCCCTCGGCAACTACCTCGTTATTCTTGTTGCGGTATTCCACGTTGTAATCGAAGATGCCGGCACTGATATCCGGAGCCTGTGGCAGTGTTACAGATGCAGGCTCACCACACTTGTCATTCGCTGCAACCTGCGGTGCGGTGGGCTTTACTTCTTCACGCACGTCGTATTCGTGTTCAAACGTGAATCCGGTAGTAGCCGTTCCCTTGCCAGGACTTTCTGCCTCATGTTCCAGCTTCAGATTCTGTCCTTCAGGCTGGAAAGGCTTTGCTAAAACGCTAATAGTTCCACTCTTGATAACACGTCCCTGGGAATCCTGCGGGTAGGAGATGGGGGTACCCGGTGCGATCTCCTTGCCTTCAAAGTGCCACGTTATTCCCTCAACTTCGGGAACGGTGAAAGTTAATGCCGTGTCATCGTATGTGGGAGCAGGAATCATTACCTTCTTGGAACCGTAGAAAGTGAAGCTCCATTCGCGCGATCCACAGATGCTCCCGTCTATCGTGTAGTCATCTCTTTGCAGCTGCCTATTCGGATCAAAGTCATAAGTCTTCATCGTCTTCACGTTGCAGGTAACGTGGAAGGCCTTGATCGTCACCTTTGATTCTCCGTTTACGTACGGAGCCAAGGAACTTGCCGTGTAAGACTTTGGATCCTTCTGAACCAGCTTTCCAGCTGAGTCAACCAAGTAGTACTTCAAACCCCATTTGTCGGATGGGATTTGCAAAGTATCGGAATCCACCCCAGGGTTGTCCGTTGCTACTGGTTTGGGCGGCTCCACGTTTCCGTAGAATTGAGGCAAGAAGTGAGGTTCTATTTGGGATAATGGGGATACAAACTTGGTGCTCGTGGCTGAACTGTTACGCACTGTACGCGAGTAGGAATACCCGTCTCCTGGCCTGGAACCGTAGTAGTCGATGCGCGCCACGCCGTCTATATATTTGACTAGCTCGTTAACAAAGTTGTTTTCCTTGGTTACCTGTACTTCGGCATAAGTAACGCCCTCGTGAGTAATGTCTTTACAAGTAGTGCCTTCTGCTGCAACTTCAGCGCACGTTCCCTTCGACCACACCACGTATTCGTTCTTGCCATCACCGAAAGGTACCGATTGTCCACGGGTGTGCATTTCAAGCTTTATCTGGTCACCAGGACGATCAAAAACCGAGGTACCTGCCGTCTTTGCAGAATCGTCTTCACCTTCGCCATGGCTGATCGTGTGGAAGTAGCCAACTTCGTCCCTATCTAGTAACTTCCCGCCGGGAACGGTGAAAGTTTTATAGGCAAGATCTTCCGGAATCTGGCAGCTGCCATCCTTGCGTACCAGCTCCATCTTCATTGTGGCAGGCCAACCCACTTTTGTTTTATCAATGGCCTCTTCGGGGGTGTTGAAGTACATGCTGTCCATTGGCACGCGCTTCCATTCGCCCGTTGTAGGAACCAGGTAGTTTACAAAGACGTCAAAGTGCAGTGGCCCCGAATCGGCTCCGAATTCACGCCGCAAAGGGTACTGCCAGTACAAGCGAGCTTTGTCAGAAAATGCCTTAATCGTAGAAACACCGGCATTATCGTAATCACTGCCCGTAACATTCCACTTTGGTGACCTGTTCGTGCTACATATCGGTTTGTTGCTTGGCTGTTGCATTCCAAGGGACGGGGTAGCCGGTGCGGCCTGAGCCGTGGTTTCCGTTAGTGGAATTCCAACAAACGTTGCGAATAGTAATGAAAGAACACCAAGAAGCGCGCCGGGCGCCCTCTTCCGCTGATAATTCAACATGTAACCTGCCTGCTTAAAGAACACACAACAAAACAGTTGTGGAGTTGGGAATCTACTCTTACACCCTTACTCTAAGGCGTACGCTTTGCAGGTAACAACTGCGAGCTGATATATGAAAAGAAAAACTAATACGCTTCGTACAGTGTGTTTCTTCTAGCCGTGTTCCTTGCTATGAGCGCAAAGAAGCGCCCATTGATGAGAATATTTTTCCAGTTTTGTTTACCTTCGTCCTGGCGGTGAGCGGAACCCTGGTTACCCCTATTTCAGCGCACGCTACAGATTCTTTGGTGGCCACCCACGATAATGAGAACGCCAAGACTCGTATTAGGTGATCCCACGAAGGCCGGACAAACCGTGGAATACCGAGTGAAGCTAACTAATAAAACCACTAACGTGGTTTCCTTTGAGTCCGTCAACTACAACCTGAATAACACTGCGGGTTGCCAGTGGCGCAACGCCGAGCCAAATGTGGTTCAGGAATGCTATATCGGGTTCTTGAAGAAGAACGCCGAGGGATATCTGGATCCCACCTCCTCATCTCCGTCAAGGAGAACAAGCGTCGTATCGGGGTGCTTCATAAGAGCCTCCAGAGCGATTTGACTCGTCATAGTCAAAGAAGGGGATCGAATATAATCAACAAACGAGGTGTATCCGCGAACTTCTGGAGCAGAAGTAGTGAGAAATGAGGCGTTAGCGCCAGATAGTAGGTAACCACGTCTTCGCAAGTGACGTACCCACCCTCGCGACTTTTGCACCCACGCTCTTGCGCCTGCACCTATACCCGAACCTTTGCACCCAAATGCGCCCAAAGTGTGCCCGCTACACCCACCTAGATAGAGCCTTGTATCAAAATGAACGTCTAAGTAACAAGGACATCTCTGCGAGAGCAGGGGCTCTCGTGTATCCGGGGACAAACGGCGCAGGGATCCGACTGTCCATATTAGAATGCGGGCGGGCAGTTGTATTAGTTGTGTTGCTGGTTAGTTCTAAGGCGGTGTGATGCCAGATAGAACATGGGATTCTCTAGCTCGGGTCACCCGGGTGTGCCTCCGGGTTGCGGAGGTGGCGCTGGTGCTGAGCGCGTTGGC
Organism: Pauljensenia sp. UMB9872; assembly: GCF_030212665.1. Taxonomy (NCBI): domain Bacteria; kingdom Bacillati; phylum Actinomycetota; class Actinomycetes; order Actinomycetales; family Actinomycetaceae; genus Pauljensenia; species Pauljensenia sp. UMB9872. Next base: position 139,156 of record NZ_JASOER010000001.1, read on the forward strand.
AATTATTTTGTCAACGTTTTTTGTCACTGTTCTACAGGTCCGCGGCACGGGAAACGGGTTTGAAAAGGACGACGTGTTGGTTGCCGCGCATCACGTGGATTTTACTCGGGGTGACACGGTCGCATTCTTCCACGGAAACCGCATACTGGTTCGCTCGGCTATCGCCATTTCCGGCGATGAGGTAGATGTGCTCGACAACGGTCATCTGGCAGTAAATGGAGTCGAGTCCCCAGCTGCGTTAACGCCTGAAGATTTAGCTCGCTCAGAGGTTTCTTTTCCGTCAACGGTGCCTGAGGGAGGTGTGCTGGTTGTGATCGGCCAGGGTGATACTTCCGCATTGCACCAGGTAGTGGGCGAGGATTTTGTTGGTCGCGTGATATTGCAAGTGTGGCCTGTGCGGAGTTGGGGAGGAGTTTAAGCCACTGCGCTTGGACAGGCGGCCCATGCTTACAAACAAAGTGGTAGTCTACGAGGGTGCGAACTGCACGTCTTTCGAACTCTAGAAGGAAGTCTTATGTCTCGACAAAACTCCATGCAGGGGGGGGGTACGTGCGGTCGCGGTTGCGTTTGCTACGGTACTTGCCCTTTTGTTAGCGGTATCGTTCCCGGGCGTGGCGAAAGCTGCGGATGATCCCACAATCACTGTGACCAGCCAGGAAGGCGATCACACTTACGGTGCGTACCAGGTCTTCAAGGGTGAGCTAGCTGAGGTTGACGGCAACAAGGTGCTGTCAAACATTGAGTGGGGCACCGGTGTTAATTCCGACGCTCTCCTGAATGCTTTGGTTCAAGAGAATCTTCTTACTGGCGTTACCGCACAATCTTCAGCTGCTGATGTCGCAAAGGCTTTGGAAAGTGCAGATAGTGCGAAGGCTCTTGCATTTGCAAAGCTGGTCTCGAAGAATCTGAGCGCCACTAAAGCCGATTTCACCAAAACTGGCAATGAGGCTCCCTACACCTACAAAACCGGCAAAGTTGCCGCCGGTTACTACGTAGTGGTGGATACGGACACCAATGCCTCGGCTCTGACCACTCCGATCTTGCAGGTTGTCGGCCCGGTTGAGGTTGCATCGAAGTCTTCGGTTCCTACCTCGGGTAAGAAGGTTCAGGAAACCACTGGCATTGACACCAGCAAGGTCAATGACGGTGAGACTGCTTATGATGTGACGGCTAACTATGAGATTGGCGCGAATGTCCCGTTCCTTCTCGACGGTACGGTTTCGCAGAATATCGCGGATTACAAGACCTACAAGTACGCTTTTGTTGATGAGCTTTCGAAGGGATTCACCTTCAATGCTGATTCGGTAGAGGTTTATGTGGGCACCACTAAGGTGGACGCCGCCAAGTACACGGTCACTCAGGAAACGATCGCCGATGCCGGTAAATACAAGGACGGAACGCGCATCCGTGTTGCGTTTGACAACCTGAAGGATGTTCCGGGCGTAGATGCTAATTCGAAGATCACCGTTCGCTACACTGCGAAGCTGAACGAGAAGTCGGAAGCTGGCAAGCCGCAGCCTAACAAGGTACACGTTGAGTACTCGAAGAAGGCATCCGATGACCAGGGCGAGCCTAAGGGTAATACGCCAGACAAAGAAGTTTTTGTCTTCACCTACAAGGTTGATTCTGAGAAGGTAGATGCAGATAAGCCTGAGACTAAGCTTCAGGGCGCTGAGTTCCGTTTGCTGAACGCTGACAAGTCCAAGGTTGCCATCATTTCGAATGGTAAGATCATCGGTTGGGCTGCTGATGTAGCTGGTGGCACCACCTTCGCTGTGCCAGCAGGTGGCAAGTTCTCCGTCGAGGGTCTTGACGCTGACGTGCAGTACTACTTGGAAGAGACCAAGGCTCCGGCCGGCTACAACCTTCCTTCCGGCGATGCCAAGTACACGTCCATCAAGCTGGCTGCCACGATTAAGACTGAGGAAGGGAAAGATCCTGCTGTCAACGTGCTGAAGCTTGGTCAGGTCGCCGATACCACTCCAGCAGATGGCACCTTCTCCACGCTCCAGATTAAGAACTCGAAGGGTTCCACGCTTCCGGAGACGGGTGGCATTGGTACCACGATCTTCACGATCGTTGGCGTAACCGCGATGGTTGCTGCTGCAGGTGGTTTCGTTCTACGTAATCGCAAGAAAGCGTAGATATCAGCCATAACGGTCGATGAGATTGACCCCTTCTACGCGTGTTCGTTCCCGCCGGCAAGCTATGCCGCCGGCGGGAACGTCGCGCGTAAAAAAGGGGCGTCGCAGTTTTTCAGACATAGCGCTCATCGCTTTATTCATTTTTGGCTTATCGGTTTTCCTCTACCCGCCGCTGGCTAACTTTTATAACCATCAGAGGCAAAAGGCGGCGGTGGTGAGTTATGAGAAAGCCGTGTCAAAACTGGACACCACCCAGGTGGAGCGTCTTTTGGATGAGGCGGAAGCCTATAATGATGCGCTTGTCTATGAGCCGGGTAGGCTACCTGTTTCGCAGATGGATCAGTATCTGCGGATGCTGAACTTCACGGGCACGTCGGTGATGGGAACAATCCAGATTCCTTCGTTGGGAGTTAATCTGCCGATTTACCACACCACTGACGAGGCGGTGTTGCAGGCAGGTGTCGGACATATCCCGGGTACGTCTCTACCGATTGGTGGAGTTGGAACCCGTTCGGTACTGACAGGCCACCGGGGTTTGCCTTCAAGCAAACTCTTTACGGATCTAGACAAGCTGAAGCCGGGTGACATTTTTGTGATCCGAACGGGTAACCGAGAGCTGGCGTATCGCGTGAGCGACATTGTTGAGGTGTTGCCAACGGAAGTTGGTGCTCTGCAGCTCGAGGCTGATCGAGATTTGGTGACGCTAGTTACCTGCACGCCGTATGGGATTAATACTCATCGGCTGTTGGTTACTGGTGAGCGAACCGAATTGTCGGCTGTAGGGTCTATCGCGGCGGATGCGGTGCGGGTAGACCCGGTGTTGGTGGCAGCTTTTGTAGCTGTTCCTATTTTTGTGGTGGGGCTTGTTGTGGTGTTGCGCCGGACGCGAAGTGTTTATGCGCCTAGGCACATGGGGAAGGATAGTAGCCATGCGGACGAAAAGTAGCTTATTAGCGCTTTGGTTGTCGATTGCGCTGGCATTTTCGTTGGTTCCGGCTCATGCTGATTCAAGGCCTGATGTTATAGATTTTGACAATGTCGAGGCAGACCGTCTGGGTTCGGTGTCGGCCCTGTTCCACGCGGTGGATAACCAGCCGTTGCCTGGTGTGGAGGTCCGTTTGTACCGGATCGCTGAGATGCGCCCGGGTTTGCCTTTCGTGTTAGATGATTCTTACGCCACGGCGATTGGTTGGAAGTCGTTGACTGATGCCACCGAGCCGAGTGACCCTGATTTAGCGGCGAGTGCCACGCTCACGTTGCAGTCTTTGCTGGAAAGGGACGGTGTGGTTCCAACGGCGCAGGCTACTTCCGATTCTGCGGGGCAGGTCCGTATGCAGGATTTGCAGGTAGGCGTTTATTTGATGACTGCATCTACTGTGAAACAGGGGGCGTATAGGTACGTGGCGTCTCCAGCTATTTTTGCGCTCCCGCAAAAGGGTAGTGACGGCGAGCTCGATTACGACGTGGTGGTCGCGCCAAAGTTGGAGCCGCAGAAGGTAGAACCAACGAAGTACCGTTTGGTTAAGCTTTGGCAGGATGAGCCGGTGAAGGACCGCAGGCCAACTTCGATCCAGGTGGACGTTTTGGCTGATGGAAAGCTCTTTAAGCGTGTAACTCTGAGTGCGCAAAATGATTGGACTTTCGAGTGGCAGGACGAGACGGGGGACCGCCGCTGGTCGGTAGCCGAGAAGTTGAGCGGGTCTTACGAGGTCAGAACTGCCGTGGATAATAACGTTTTCACATTGACGAACGTTGCTCCCGAACCTGAAAATCCGGAGCCGGAGGGTCCGCTGTCAAAAACGGGTATGGACGGGAAAGTTGGCGGTGTAGCCATCGTGTTGTTCTTAACTGGTTTGGTGCTTATAGGCGCAGGGCGTGTGCGCGGAAGAAATGAGAGGGCGTAGCCATGTTTAGAGGGGTTGAAGTCGCCAAAACACGCATTCTTGTCGCATTGGTGAGCGTCATTGCGCTCCTGGGCGTCATGTTTGTTATGCCCGCTACCGGTTACGCTGATCCTGCTACGTCTGAGGCAGAGCCCCAGACGGTTGAAGCCGATACTCAACCTGAGGAGCCTGCAGAGCTTTCCATTAGCGAGGACACCGCTGCCGCGCAGCAGGCGGTAGGGGAACCAAGCCCAGTTGCCGAGTCTTCTGGACAGTGCCCGGCGGATCAGAATGAGACTATTGTTACCCCGCAGGTGGTTGGTGACTTGCAGGTTGAAGTTGCACAGTCTTCAACGCAAAAAGACCCCAAAGTGGTTGATAATGTTGCGCAGCGTTATACGGGTGAGACGTTCAAGCAGCACATTGGTATTTCGAACACTGCTGCCGCAGAAAACGTGCAACACCGCATTTACCTCGAATTTTCGAGTGCGGACGGTTACGCCCTGGTAAATGGCTCGAAACTGGAAGTACGTGATGAACCGTATTACCAGAACATCGAAAAAAAGCTGAACCCTTATTATTTCCGCAAAGCGGAAGGCGTGGAGAACACCTATTACATTGAGGTCGCCGGTTCGAAGATTGGCGAAGCGTTCTCTGTAGATCTGGAGACGAAGTACGACTCCCCGGCATCGCCGGGCGGAACGGCCCGCATCTGGGGAGCGCAACTCACAACGCAGCAGGCTGAGGATGCAGGCAAGACGGTGGTTGCTCCTGGTTGTGGTGTCCACGTAGCGAAGTGGGACACGATACGGAAGGAGTATCAGGCTGTTAAGAAACAGCATACTTCGGGTATCGTTTCGCGAGTGTGGCCGAAAGCGGCGGAGCCGGCGATTGGCTATAACGCCGCCAAGGGCGTGTACGAACTACGCAATTTGAGGTACGAGCTCTACCTTGAAAAGGCTCAGGATTCACCGACTTTGCCTACCGGTGGGGTAGGTCAAGATCCGTTTGAGAAGATCCGGGTAGAAGAGACATTCACCGTGCCCGAAGGCTTTGAGATTAATCCTGCCTATATTAAGGGGATCAGAGACGGGCTGAACAGCAATAATTACGGCGGGCTTATGTCTTATAGCGAGTTAGAAGGCTGGACCCGAGACGGCTACGTTAACGACCTTGTTTTCGCTCCCGAAATTAATGGCAAGAAAACCCCTGTTTTTGGTATTCACGGTTTTGGGCTAGATAAGGTGGATGTTGGCTGGGCTGTCCCTCAACCTGAATATAGGCACGTGACTGGAAAGCTCAGTGACGATGGACGCACGCTAACACTGTTTTGGTACCGAAATAAGGACACCGCAACCGAAAGCCTGTACCTGCGTTTTGCTGACGATTTTCTTGTTGCCAAGAAACTTCCTGAAGGTGGATCGGTCGACGTTAGCAACGCCGTTGGAATGACGGCTCATTACAAGCATTCTGATCCGAATACAACCAATGCAAAAGTAACGACGCCGGTCAAGGTAGAGCCGGGTAAGGGTGAGTTTGTAAAGACTGCGGGTGATGGGAAAACGGAAATTTACCTGCGCGGACAGGCCGTTCCCTTTACTCTCAGCGCTAAGAACGTTGGTTCGGGCCCGTTGGATCTGGCGACAGTGAAGGACGATTTACCCACCACCCTTTACATGACACCGGCGCAAGTTCGGCAGGTGCTGGAAAAACCAGAATCTTCTGGCTTGACGATCACCATTTCAAATATTGTGCCCTGCGCCGAAAAGCTCAACGTTAAGGTGGCCTCCGGGGGAACGGCAGATCTTTCACCGTCATACAACCCGGCGTGTACCGCAGACCCGACCACCGTTCAGATAAAGCGTGCCGGCAATTCCATCACGTTCAAGGTGGGAGACGGCGCGGAAGAAACACTTTCGGTTGCCGAAATTGAGGCAAAGCTGGGTGCTTTTGCGATCAGGAAAAACACCGGGTACTCCCTTTCGTGGACGGTGCCTGACGGCAAGATTTACGGTGGTAATGAGCTGAAGCTCTCGTTTAACGCCACGGTGAAAGACACTTATATTTTCGGCGACCCAATCGAAAACGATTCGGGTGAAGAAGTAAAGAACACGGCATATTTTGGGGACACGCCAAGTAATTCCACGTTCAAAGCGATGCCGGAGGCAAAGATCGGCAAACTCTCTGACCCGGCAGATAATGAGGAAGTCAACTCCGGTCAGAAGATCGACTATTCGATTCGCGTGCAACTAGCCAGCGGTTCCCCAGATGGCTTCATCATGCCGCTCATCGACGAGTTGTCGGGACCGCACAAGTTGCTCGCTAAAGTCGAGAAGAACCCAGGCTTGAGTGGTCTTGGGCTGACAACCAAAACGATAAAAAAGGTCGACTACTACGTGCTCGATAAGCCCGGCACATACAAAAACGTCACTTTCGAACTAGTGGAAACCCCTCCACACAAGACGGATGTAGTGCACGATTTCATTGCGGACCACGTTGAGGTTAAGGCAGATAAAACTCGGATTCAATGGTACGTAGACCCCGCGAAGTACACTCCAGGCGCGGTTGTTACCGCTCACTATTCGACGCTAGTTGATGAGCTAGACCCGTCTGATGGCAAACAGCACTACGTGATTAACACGGCAGGTAACAGTAAACCGCCGAGCGCAAAGACCTCTCACCCGATTTCACGTCAGTACGTGACCAAGAACATTGTTACGAAGCGGGGCGATACGCCCGGTGAGGACGAGCTAGTTAAACAAAGTCCGGTACGCCCAGGAGAATCTATTACGTACCGCGTCTCGGTTGCGAACTCTCGGGACACTGCGATCGAATTCACCAACGCTGACGTTTACGATGCGCTACCTAAGTCGCTGCCAGGTAAGCCGTGGACTAAGGAAGACATTAGCGTGGAGTTCCCCGCCGGTACTGCGGTGACGGGCGGACAGAACTGGAGCGTCTCTCAGACTCCTCCTAATGGTGCTAATGACGGGGATGACACGCAGCAGTACATAGTCTGGGATCAAGATTTCAAACTGAGCGTGAAAGGCGAGGTTTACGCCTATATCACTTTGAAATTCCCCGATGCTGATGACGGCGAAGCCTATGTCTCTAAGTATTTGAAAGACACTTTGTACAACAATTGGCATGTAAAGACTATGAACGATGGCGTCAGCCATTTTGTCACCAAAGCTGGCGAGGACGGAAAGCCTGCTAACGCCGCGCTACAAAAGGGCGTGCTAGGTACGGGTAATTTTGACCTTGGCTCCGGCTCCTACAATTATGCCAATGGCGGCGGCGGTTATGGGCCTCGAATTATGCTGGAGCCAAACTCCGATAACGCTGCGCGCACAACGTATTCTCGCTCGTCAACCGATCCCGCAGGAAAACAGTCGTTCAACGGTCCTTACGCGTTGTACTATGTGTCGTTATTTAATGACGGCGGTTCGCGTCTGTATCTGAATGATATTCAGGACATGCTACCCAAGGGCGTTACTTATCGCGCCTTCTTCCCTACCACCCATAAGTTTACTCAAGGCGACGGTTTCCGTAACTCGGGTGGTTCTGCTTGGCTTGCAAATGTAGATAATTTCCGCACTTGGCAAGCCAAGGCTTCTGATGTTCCCATCGCCGTTGAAGGCGCGGAGCCGAAGAACGCTACTATTACTGCGTTAGCAGATGCTACGAACCCTTCGAAGATCACTTTCAAGGTCTCTAATGGCGATGATGGTACGAAGGGTAACCTCGCATACGACGAGGAGAGGCAGCAGTTCTATTTGAATCCGAATGAGATGCTCGCTTTCTCCTACATCGCGCTGGTTGGACCGAATGCCCCGGATGATTTTGCCGTCAATAATGTTGCAATGCCTTATGACGATGTGACTGGGCAGGGTGTGAACGTTAATCCGGAGACCTCCATTAAGTCCGTTGAGCAGGGCAAGCAGGTTCTAAATGACGGTAAGCGTTTCATTTGGGATAACGAGCAGGCTTCTAATAAGGGCTTTTCACCTAAGCCGGGCACCGAACAGTGGCTGGCTTCCAACGTCAGTTTGACGCGGGACAAGCCAGTTCCGGGTATCGAAAAATCCATTGTGGCCAAGACATCCACGGGCGGAGAACGAACGGCGGATCCCACCCATGCGGCTTACGCAGATACCTTGCATTGGAATATCTCTGCCTACAACGATGCCAAGGAGACCATCGAGGGCTACGTAGTTTCAGACCTTTGGGATCCGAACTATCTACCTACAGGCGAAGTCAAGCTTTCGGTGGGCGGTACGCGCTTCACCGACGGAAGTAGCAAGGCGCTTTTCACATTCGGTGATTGGACTGTGCAAAATGGAAAGCCTACTGCCGTCGAAATTAGGGCTGCGAATCTGGCTTGGAGCGTGGGACCGAAGAAACTCGTAGTTAACGGTGATCCGGTGGCGATAATGTCGCGAGGAGGCCGGCAAGCAATCTTCCACTTGTCGCTGACGTCTACTTCCGATGGTCGCATCAGGTTTGACTTGCGTGCCGACAAGGATTCTCCGATAATCGGATCCTTGGGATATGCCGTAGACGGCATGCCCATAAAATCGGGTGAAGCGCTAACCATGGAATTCTCTACGAAGAATCCAAAGCAATCGGGCGACTATCCAGCTGCTTTCAATACTGCTTTCTTCACTTTGTTGGAGCGGCAAGATTATGATCCGAAGCAGGTTAGAAGAGGCGAGAACACCGAGATTGATTTGAAACTCGCTGACGATTTCTACAATGCTAACTGGAGCGGCACCACTGGAAGCAACCACACTGCCAAGGGGCTGAAGACCATCAAGGCTGAAGCCACGATTCCGATTGGCAGTGATGCGTTTACGTCTTCTATCGAAAGAGTGGAAGAGGTCTCGGATCCTGCGAATGTCGCGACGTCGACGTCGTCGCCGAATTACATCACGCTGAAAGACGCGTCCTCCACTTTCCGCTACTCGATGGAAGTGAAGAACAACAAGTCTGACCCGGTTAAGCGGATCACGATGATTTCTAACTTGCCGAATGTGGGCGATAACTACACGTTCCTTTCGGCTCCGTCTAGAAACTCTGACTTCGCGGTTCGCTTTGCTGACAATCTGAACTTGAAAGTTGAGGTAGTGAGCAAGGACGGCACACGCAAGGTGCTGCCGAAAGGCGCTTACCGAATTGAGTACTCCGATAAGCAAAAACCGGAAGCGTTTACTGCTGCGGATTGGGCAGGCGAGCCAACCGCGAACTGGAGCACTACACCCACTGAGAATTCGAGATCGATCCGTTTAGTGCTAAACGAAACGGCTCAGGATTCAGATTTCTCATTCGGTGGGGAATCGACTTTGGCACTGTCTTTTGACGCGAATGTCATGAAGCCTACTGAAGTCGAGGCTGACCAAATAGCATGGTCAACGTTCGGCTACAACTATCTGGCGCCAGGTAGTGACCTGAACCTGTCATCTATTCCTCTGAAGGTGGGCGTAAAGGTCAAGGGACCAGCCGCGGTTGAACTACCAAAAACTGGTGGAATTGGCGTATACCTAGTGTATTTGCTCGGCGGGCTGACCATGGTTGCGGCGCTAGCTGGGCTCTCGCTACGTAGGCGCTCGTAACGATTAGCATGAATCCGAAGAGCCAGAAAAGAGGTAGAGTCTTGACGGCTCTTGGCCTGCTGATCGTTGGAATGGCCGTAGGGGCACTCGTGTGGTTGCTCGCGTCACCAGGCGCGAGCAACTCGCGCGCTCTGGCGGGGCAAACTCTAAAAATCATGCCCGACCCTAAACCCGCAGTGGTTAACAAAGATACTGCCCCAGCCATGCCTGGGTTGAATGTGCGCGGGCAAGACGTAGTTGGTGTGCTGACCATTCCCGATTTTGGCCGCGACTTCCCGGTGCTCAGCGCGATGGATAAAACGGCCAGATTTCCGGGGGTGTATGCCGGCGCTGCAAACAATGGAACCCTAATAATAGGGGTATCAAGCTATTTGCCGGGCTTTAGCGGTCTTACATCCCTACAAGACGGCGCCCAAATCAGGTTTACCGCAGTTACAGGCGAACAGTACAGTTATCGGGTGCTCACCGCAGAGTCCATTCCTGCTGCAGATGCATCAAAGCTCAGTAGTGGGGATGATTGGGACCTCACGCTGTACACTCCCTCACTGTCTGGCGTGCAGTTTGAAATCATCCGCGCTACGGCGGTGGTCAGCGAATAACTCCGTGCGTATTTAGATGCAACTGTTAAGAGATGAGTGGGATATAGGACAGATTGTGTTGCTCTCGTTCATCAGATTCTTGAGCGAATTACTCCCGGATTGTGGACGGCCTACTACTATTTGGCGGATGCTGTTGGAACGTCAGCGCAGGTAATTGCTACGCACTTGGCAAACTGCTCGAAGTGTACTGGTCCCTATCGGGTTCAGCGTCACAGCTGTCTGTTCCAAAGTGGACATCATCGAAGAAGCTCCTCGTAAATCTCCCGATCGGCGTCGGAGAAAACGCTGAAAATAATGTGCTCGGGCGCAGGGGTCGAGGCACAGAATGCGCGAACTTCTGCCACTGCGATCTTGGCCGCGCGCTGAGGGGGAAAACCGAAAACGCCCGTCGACACGCAGCACAACGCTAGTGAGTGCATGTCGTGTTCCAGGGCTGCCATCAATACCGACCGATACGACTGTGCCAGTAACTCCTCATGCTCGGGCTGTAGAGTGCCGTTTACGATCGGTCCAACCGTGTGAATGACATACTTCGACGGCAGATTCCACGCCGACGTCACGCGCGCGTGCCCCGTTGGCTCGTGAGTGCCCTGCATGATTTCGGCGCACTCGTTGCGAAGTTGCAGTCCGGCCGCCGAATGAATCGCGTTATCAATGCAATAGTGCAACGGTTCAAAACAGCCGAGTAATGCAGAATTCGCCGCGTTCACGATTCCGTCGACGCGGAGTCGGGTGATGTCTCCCTGCCAGATTGAAATACGCTGATCAAGCGGGGGAGTGATTGCCCGTGCCTCGTTCTTTTCGCGCAAAAGCTGATCCTGCACCTCGAACCACTCGGCGGGTAAAGACCCAGGGGCCTGAATGTTCATGAGCGCCCGCAAATAGTTCCGCTCGCCGCCAAAGCGCGCCGGGGCGACACGCCTCTCCGGATGTCCTTCGAGCAGGCCCTCGATCAAAGCGGTAATTCGTGCATCAGTCGTCATAGTCCAAGCCTTGCAGGAATGAAGCGGGTTGGGCGCGCTTCCAGTTGTTCAATTGACGAGGTCACAATGATATGTGGTTCCTCAGTGTTGCTTTGGGTAGACAAATCGCACTAGACGAGTGGGATGGTCAAGCTGGCAATCACAAGCAGTGACCACACAATCTCACTGCGCCCAAGAACGGTCACAGGAATTGGCTTTGCGCGTCGTGCCTGCCAGAGCGGAACAATCAAGGATCGGGCCAGCAGAGCAACCCACACGACGATGGAAGTCCAGCCGAGCAGATTCGTCCATACTGCAAAGCAGACTCCGACCAGCGCAAGCAGATGAAGAACCCCGCCGGCAATAATCCACGGGCGCGGGTTTTTGCGTCCGCGAATCAGTGAACGCACATACGGAACGCAGGCGATGAAATAGGCGCTGAGCACGCCAAAGGAAACCCAAGCAAAACCAAGCTCAGTGTTCGTTGGATACACATCAAGCGACAGACTGGTGGCAACAGGTGTCATCAACGTTGACGCCAGAACCGACGAGAACCTGGTTGCAATCGCACGATCATGCCCTCGCGACACCTCCCTCAAGGTCACCACAACCAGCGGAGCAAAGAACGGAGCCCACGCCAGCAGTCGAGGCGCCACAATCAGAAGCGGAATTCCTAGCAGAGCAGTCAACCCAGTCCACGTGATAAACGCAGGTTGAAGGGAAGAACGACGAGAAACCGGTGCCTTCATCCACTTTTCAAACACTTGGAAGAATGCGAATGCGCTCAACCATGCGGGGATAAGCAAAGCAAAAAGCGGATGCCAGCCGGCCAGCCAGCACCCCAAGAGAAGTGGGAGCAGAGCAATGCCCCACGCCCCCTTCTGACCGGGAACCCATCCCCTCGCGCCGAGCGAGCGTTTAACGCCACTCTTCGGTGTCATGTTCTGAGGTTCCATGACACAAACTCTAAGCAAAAACGTCCAGCAATGGAGATGACAAAGCGTCGTCAAGAGATACATCAAACCGGTGCCCGGAACCCCTTCCCGGAAAGGAGTCAATAATGCCAGCCCGGCCTCGTCGACCAGGAGACTTCGCTTACTAAAGCAGACGAGAACGGGCATTTTTCGTCAAAGCTGGGCACAATAGAGCCATGAGCACCCCAACGATGACAGCTCCCGCGCCTCAAGCGCCCGCCCCCAGCGCACGAGAAGACCGATCCGCGAAGGTCGCAGTGACCGTATTCCCGCTGATTATCCTTGGCGCACTTGTTGGTGGACTGATCTTCCCCGACGCTGCTGCGCCACTGCTTTCCGGCGTGAACTACGCGCTGATGGTCATCATGTTCGGCATGGGCTTGACACTGACACTTCCCGACTTTGCGGTTGTTGCCCGTCGCCCCTGGCCCATCATCCTGGGTGTCCTGCTCCAGTTCATCGTCATGCCTCTGTCCGCACTCTTCGTTACCTGGGCATTCCACCTCGATCCGGCGCTCGCAGTTGGCGTCATCCTTGTCGGTTGTGCGCCCGGTGGAACCGCATCGAACGTCGTCGCCTATCTTGCGAAGGGCGACGTCGCCCTGTCGGTCGCGATGACCTCCGTTTCCACGTTGCTTTCTCCGCTGGTCACGCCGATCTTGACCAAGTATTTGGCCGGCCAGTACATGCCCGTCGACGCGCCCGCGATGGCAAAGTCGATCATGATGATCGTCTTCATTCCCGTGGTTCTTGGCCTGATCGTTCGTCGCCTGATGCCACGCTTCGTTGCTACGGTTCTTCCCGCCCTGCCCTGGATGAGTGTCCTCGGCATTTCCTATGCGGTTCTCGGGTTGGTTGGTGCCTCGTCTGAGCGCATCCTGTCCGGTGGCCTGTTGGTTCTTGCCGTTGTCATCGTGCACAATGCGCTCGGCTTGGGCCTCGGCTACGGTTTTGCCCGAATCAGTGGCGTCGGTGAGAGTGCGGCCCGCACCACCGCCATCGAAGTTGGCATGCAGAACTCCGGTCTAGCAGCGGGCCTCGGCGCTCAATACTTCACCCCCGAAGCTGCCGTCCCCGGTGCAATCTTCTCCGTCTGGCACAACGTGTCCGGCTCTGCACTGGCAGCGTTCTTCCAGCGTTGCCCACTGGATAAGTAAGCCGAAGTTCCGCCAGCGTCGCCCCTTCTGTTTCGCGATTGGGGGACGAGGCGACCGCAGAACTCTGCCTTCTCTTCACTTCAATTTGCCTTTTTCGCTTCAACTTCGTCGCCTTGCGCGCATAACAAATGGGCCCACGATCCGGTGTAAAACCAGACCATGGGCCCATTCGTGTGTGAAAGCCCCCGAGGCAGAAACTTTCAGGTGCGTAGTGATTGTGTTGTTTTCAGGACCTCGTTACAAGCCCCAAACCCAACAACTGCCTCAGGTCACTTGAGAACGGCAGTGGCGCCAGAAGAGGTAAGAGAAACACTCTCAACCTGCTTCTTCTTCGCGCACACAACGATCGTGATCGGATTGCGCTGCGCTTGACGCACCGCTGCAACGTTCATCCGGATAACCGGCTGCCCAGAATCCACATGATCGCCGTCAACGCACAGAGCCTCGAAAGGTTCACCCTTCAACTCCACGGTGTCGAGACCAACATGGACAAGGACCTCAAGACCTTCGTCAGAGACCAGGGTGAAGGCGTGGAGAGTCTTGAAGACAGTGACGATTGTGCCCGAGCACGGTGAAAGAACATCAACTGCATCAACGTCGTCTCCGGGGATGACGGCGAACCCATCGCCGAGCATCTTGCTTGAGAACACCTGATCTGGAACTGCGGTGATTGCAACTACCTCGCCAGAAAACGGTGCCTGAAGCTTAACCTTCTTCTTTCCCAGTCCAAACATCATCAGACTTCCTGTTCGCCCTTGAGGGAGACGGAGGACTGCTCAAGCTGGCGCGCAACTTCGTCATAGACGAACTGAACCTGCGGGCCAACAATGACCTGAACCGACTTCTGCGACGGACGAATCACGCCTGCAACGCCGGTAGCCTTGATGTCCTTCTCCTTGACGGGGACGTTGTCCTTGACGACCGTGCGCAGGCGGGTTGCGCAGTAGTCGACGGACTCAATGTTCGCTGCGCCACCGAGACCGGCAATGATCTTTTCTGCAATGGCAGAGAACTCAGAGTCGGAGGTGATTGCGGACGGGCCCTCTTCTTCATCGTCGCCACGACCCGGGGTCTTCAGGTTCAGCAAGCCGATGAGGAAGTAGAAGATCACGAAGTAGAGGACGAAGAAGACAACGCCGAGAACAAGGAGCATCCACCACTGGTTCGCAACAGGGTTGCGAGCAGACAGGAGCATATCGACGAAGCCCGCGGAGAAGCCGAAGCCTGCGGTCCAGTGGAACGCTGCAGCGATAGCAACCGAGATGCCGGTGAGGACTGCGTGCACCAAGTAGAGCAGCGGAGCAACGAACATGAAGGCGAACTCGAGGGGTTCGGTGACGCCGGTGAAGAACGAAGCAAGAGCACCGGCCATCATGAGCGAGCCGATTGTCTTCTTGCGCTTGGTGTCAGCGCGCATCCACATTGCAAGGGCTGCGCCCGGAAGACCGAACATCATGATCGGGAAGAAGCCACCCTGGTAGCGACCAACTTCGCCGATGACATTGCAGACGCCGTTTGCCCAGGTGCCGGGGCAGGATGCTGCGTCGGTTGCAGCTGCGGCAGCTTCGAGGGTCTTGGAACCACCGAGGAAGTCACCAATGTCGTTAATGCCGATAACGTCGAACCAGAAGATCGAGTTCAGAGCGTGGTGCAGGCCGGTCGGGATCAGCAGGCGGTTAGCGAAGCCGTAGAGGCCGGCGCCAAGAGCACCCATCGATTCGATCGACTGACCGAAGCTGAACAGTGCGTGGTAAACCAGCGGCCAGAGGAAGTAGAGAATCGCAGCAAGAACGATCGCGAAGAGCGAAGTGAGGATCGGGACCAGACGGCGACCCGAGAAGAATGCGAGGAAGTCTGGCAGCTTCGTTGTGTGGAAGCGGTTGTATACCCAAGCGGCAAGAATACCGACCAAGATACCGATTAAGACGTTCTTGTCGTTGATGGCGCCCCAGCCTTGTGAAGCCCACTGGACAGCGGCATCGCCTTCCAGCTTCTCAAGATCGACACCCTTGAATACGGCAACAGTGCCTTCAGAGAGGATCAGCTTGATCGTGCCGTAGCCAATGAAGCCGGACAGTGCGGCAGCACCATTCGAGTCCTTTGCTAGGCCGAATGCAATGGCGATTGCGAACAGCCAGCCGAGGTTGTCCAGAACTGCGCCACCAGCCTTGATCAGGACTGCAGCGACAATGTTGTTTGCACCCCACCCATCGGGGTCAATCCAGTAGCCGATACCCATCAGGATGGCGGCGACCGGCATCACGGCAACTGCACCCATCAGCGCTTTGCCGAGTTTTTGCAGACTCTGCATCATTGCAGGTCTCCTTTCTTGGTTGTGTTGATCTTGAGCTCCTGATTCCAGCCGTGTATCTGAAGAGCGAAGTAGGCTGCTTCGCCGCTGTATTCGCTACCGATATCGTCTTGCTCAAGAATGAGGGAAATGATTTGCCTGGCAGACTCAAACTCTGAGGTGAACTGTTGGCGAATCATGTGTGTTGCATCGTTGTGGCGCGGAGTGCGGGTCTTTAACCTGTCCGCAAGCTGATGCACATCCTGTGTAATGACCGTGTTCAGCCATTCATCAGAATGGGAGAATTGGGCTGTTATTACTTCAACGATTGATGCTAGGCGGTTTGCGCGTTGAAGTGGTCGTTTTACCGCTTCACCCCTTCGCGCTGCATTCAAGTGAAGAGCAATGAAGCCAGCTTCAGAATCCGGGATCGCTAGCGAGAGCTGCTGATTCAAGAAGGCGATGATCAGTCTGGCGACTTCGACTTCTTCTCGATACATCTGGACGATCTGAGTCATTAGGGGATTGGCGATATCTTGGCCCTGATTGACGCGTTGCACTGCAAAGGCGATGTGGTCCAGCAGAAGTGAGTACGAGGCGGTATCGAGTTTGCCGAGCAGGCTATTGGCTATTTCGAGAGCTTGGCTCATGATGCTGACGGCATCTTTATCTAGGGTGTTCAGCCAATCGAGGACGCTCAGGTGCTGTGAATCAATTTCGACGTACTGGCTCTGAATCGTTTTTGGGTCAATGAGGTCACCTGCGCGGTGTCCGAATCCGATACCTCGGCCCGCAAGAACGTGCTCGCGTGTAGCACCTTGAGCAACAACAGCGTTATTGCTCAAAACGCGAATGACGCGCAGGGCAGAATCTTCCACAAGGGCTCCTCATTGAGCGATTTGCGATAAACCGCAAACCCGGTAATGCCTGCGAAAGTAACACCCGGAAAACTGGTCTGTGGTACCGATGATACAACTGTTTAAGCGTCTGTGGAAGTATGTGCTCAAGTTCCAACTCAATGTGGTCGCGTGTGCATGATCGGTGATGGCGTTGCCACTCCGGATCATCAAGAGTCACCCTCGCGTCGCAATGGTAGAGGCGATCTGTCGGTCCCTCGAAAGAAACCGTATTTCCTTCAATGAACGAGGTCTGCCAGATTACCGGGTGGCCTGCGGTGGGAGTCCATGACAAAAGTTGAGCTCCGAAGAAAGAAACGGTCGCCTGCGATGATGCGGACGTGAGGGACGCGATGGATTCCATGGCGTTCAGTGTATTTTCTTGGCGAGTGACGTGGACGATAAACTCCGGTTTTCTCATGAGTGGGAGAAAGTGCGCAGGAGGTGACAATCTGCTCGGATGCCAAGGCTATGCGCGGTAGTGAAAGCAGAGGCTGACAATGCGAGGGGAAAAGCGCTGAGGGGCTGGCACATGCCAGCCCCTCAGCTAAGTTTCAACGAATCAGGATCGATCAATCGACCTGGTCGAACTTGCGACCCCACGCAGTGCGGATCGGGTTCGCGTCAGCAACCAGAATGTTGAATCGCTCGTCGGCAATGTCGATGACCTCACCGAGTGCGAAGCGTGCTTCACGTGCCTGCGATGATTCGACGCGCTTCCATGCCGAAGCAATCAGCTGTTCGCGATCGGCAAGATTGGTCACGCAGACAACCAGTGGGCGATTGAACTTCTCGCGGTAGGCGGCCGATGCTGCCTGTAGCTCCTTGAGCTCAGAATCGTTGAATTCGCCAAGAGCGAGGGCTGCGGTGTCAGCGTGGGCCTGCTCGTTGCCATCCTGGTTGGAGGCCAAGTCGGCGATGTCAACGTAGGCGTTGATCAAAGCTTCCTGTTCGTCAGCAGATGCCCCGAGGACCTCGTCCTCGAACGCCTTACGGAGCTCGGTTGCATCGGCGAACGGACGCTGCTCCCATGCGCGTTCGACGGGCCAGACGTCACCGTCGTACATGCCCTTGAAGGCTTCAACGAAGGTTTCGCGATCCATCGCGTTGACCTGATCGAGGTCCACGGGACGACCGTCAATGATTGCAACATCTGGGCCATCCTGCTTGCCAACGTGGAAGAAGAGCAGGTTCAGGATGAAGGCTGTCAGTGCACCGATGGTCACGCCGGAACCGAAGATGATTTGCAACCATGACGGCATCAGGGATGCAAGATCGGGTTTCAGGGTGACCAGCATGGCCAGACCGATGGAGGTCGAGACGATGACGGCATTGCGGTTATCGCGCATGTCGACCTTGGACAAGGTCTGGATACCGACAACGGCAACGTTTGCGAACATGGCCAGCGATGCGCCACCGATGACCGGCCCGGGAATCGAGGCAACCACTGCGCCAGCCTTCGGCAGGATGCCGAGGATGATCATGATGATGCCGGCTGCGGTGACAACCCAGCGGGACTTCACGCGGGTTAGTCGAACCAGACCGACGTTCTGGGCGAAGCAGGTGTAGGGGAACGAGTTGAAGACGCCGCCGAGGAGGGTGGACAGACCATCTGCGCGAAGAGCGTTTGCAACCTGTTTCGGCGTGATGCGCTTGCCGACGACCTCGCCGGTTGCGAAAACGTCGCCGGTGGTTTCAACCATGGTTACTGCCATGACGATGAGCATTGAAATGATTGCGACGATGTTGAATTTCGGAATGCCGAAGAAGAACGGGGTGGTCACGCCAAGCCATGCCGACTGGCCGATATCAGAGAAGTTGGCGTCGCCAAGCGCAAATGCGATAGCGGTCATGACAACCAGGCCGACGAGGACCGAGATGGTTGACATAAAGCCTTTAAAGATGCGTTGGACGGCAACGATGATTACCAGGGTGCCGAATGCGTAGGCGAGGCCGCGCAGAGTGAGTGCGCCAGCATCCTGGCCCTCTGCCGCGTAGGTGCCCCACGACACGATGTCGCCAGCGGAGACGGAGATGAGCGTGATACCCATGACGGTCAGAAGTGTGCCGGTGACGACGGGTGGGAAGAAGCGAAGGAGTTTCGCGAAGAAAGGTGCCACGAAGAAAGTGACGAGGCCGGCCGCAATGATGGAGCCATACATGGTGGCAAGGCCGGTCTTTGGATCGGCACCGGCTGGAGTGGCGGCGATACCGATTGCGATAAGGGGCGAAACTGCGGTGAAGGTGACGCCCTGGATAAGGGGCAGCTTTACCCCGATCTTCGGGCCGAGGCCGGCCGACTGGATGATCGAGGCGATACCGCAGGTGAACAGGTCGGCGTTGATCAGGTGGATCAGGGTTTCGTTATCGAGGCCGAGGCCGGAGGCGATAACAAGAGGAACAACGACGGCGCCGGCGTAGAAAGCCAACACGTGCTGAATGCCAAGAACTGAAAGCTTGCCAAAGGATGGGACTTGGTCAACGGGATGAACGGTCTTGCCGGTCTCGGTAGCCGTTTCATTTCGTCTAAGAGCCATGGATTCTCCTGGAACTCTAAGAGGTTGTTGGGCCCTGCCAATTTTCCTATCGCGCGCGCGTGTTCCCCGCATCGCGTGGCCTATCTCGCACTCGGTTTGGACGAGTGTTCGAGCAGGGTAAACAAGGGAGTAAGCTATCCCCTTAGTGCGCTGAACACGTGGTTGTGTGTGCGTGATAATACGGTCTTTTGTTCATGGCTGTGAAAGACCTGTTGAGTTATTCGAACCTCGTTTGAGTACTTCGTTCTGTCGGCAAATGTGACCAAAGAAATGTGACCCAAGTCAATAAAAATGGTCTTTTAAGTGGTCACTCATGCTTTATGGGTATCCAAAATGCGAGAAATAAGCCATAAATTGCGAAAAATGCCGTCACGAACTGACAAATGGCTCAGTTTTTTCGTAGTGTTTCCCCAGTGGCTGTCGCCGTGGCAGCTGATAGCAAAAATAGGAATGAGGTTCTTATGCCCATCAATCGCACCGAGCTCGTTGCACAGATCGCAGAGCGCGCAAACCTGACCAAGGTCGAAGCAGATGCAGCTCTTGGCGCTTTCCAGGACGTCCTGGTTGAGTCCCTTGGTAAGGGCGAAGCCGTGAAGATCACCGGCCTGTTCTCCGCAGAGCGCGTCGAGCGCGCAGCACGCACCGGTCGCAACCCGCGCACGGGCGAAGAGATTCAGATCCCGGCTGGCTTCGGCGTGAAGCTCTCCGCTGGCTCCACCCTGAAGAAGGCTGTTGCCAAGTGATCATCTGATCAAACTCTTCGAGTGCGGGGCAGAAACCATTGGTTTCTGCCCCGCACTCTTGTGTGAAACTTCTCTGCCTTTCCTCTTCCTTTGTCCCTAGCGCCTGTTTTGTCGCTAAATGAAGCGGTTTTCGTTCGCGCTCAGTTCAGTTTCTCACCAAGAGAGACCACGCTGGCGCCTCTACAATGGGAGGCATGCGTAACTCCCTCAATGAACCCCAAGGGCCCTCGTCGCCTTCTGCTCCCTCGACTCAATCGTCGACCGGCTTGCTTGAACGAACTGAGGTTGA
Organism: Pauljensenia sp. UMB9872; assembly: GCF_030212665.1. Classification (NCBI taxonomy): domain Bacteria; kingdom Bacillati; phylum Actinomycetota; class Actinomycetes; order Actinomycetales; family Actinomycetaceae; genus Pauljensenia; species Pauljensenia sp. UMB9872. The sequence goes on from NZ_JASOER010000001.1 coordinate 159,242, forward strand.
ACGCGAAAAGGCTCCCGGCGATGGTGATCGATTCGCGCACTTCGTGCGTAGGGATAAAGCTGATTCATCAATGATGACGGGACAGCCTGTCGTTGCCTTATGTGGCAAAGTCTGGATTCCGACGCGTGATGCTTCGCGCTACCCGGTGTGTCCGACATGCAAGGAACTTCGTGATTCGATGGGGAAGAACGGACGGAACTGGCCGTTCTCTGACGGGTTTGGTGGCTCGGATAAGTGAGCTCCTCCAAGGATCGTCATCTCTATCCATCCCGCCTCTCACCTGCCGCTGCTCGCTCGCTGTCTCCCTCGTTTCCTGCGCGTGCCAGAAGAGGAACAGCGGGGTCACTTCGCGCATGGCAGGCAGCTGCTCTTGAGCAATACATGGCTGAGGCGCCGCGTGACTTCCTTGCGGTTGCAACTCCCGGTGCGGGTAAAACGACCTTTGCTCTCCGTATTGCTGTGGAGCTGATGGGTCAGGGCATCGTCGATAAGATCACCGTCGTCTGCCCGACTGAACATTTGAAAGGCCAATGGGCCGATGCGGCTGCGCGAGTCGGTATTCATATTGACCCGTCGTTTACGAATGCTCAGGGCCGTGCGGGTTCGCACTTTGATGGTGTTGCCGTTACGTATGCGCAGGTCGGCGCTAATCCTGCGGTCCATGAAATGCGTACACGCGACTATCGGACTCTCGTCATCTTGGACGAGATCCACCACGCTGGTGACTCGCTGTCGTGGGGTGACGGTGTGCGCCAAGCGTTCGGCGATGCAACGCGCCGTCTTGCTCTGACAGGCACTCCCTTCCGCTCTGATACATCGCCGATCCCGTTTGTTCGCTATGTGGAAGATGCCGATGGTATTCGTCGCTCTCAAGCCGACTACAGCTACGGTTACGGCAATGCTCTGCGAGACATGGTTGTTCGCCCGGTCCTGTTTATGTCCTATTCGGGTCAGATGTCATGGCGTACCTCGACCGGCGACGAAATGAGCGCTCGCCTGGGTGAACCTCTGACGAAAGACATGATGAAACAGGCCTGGCGCACGGCTCTTGATCCGAAGGGTGAGTGGATTCCTGCCGTTCTTCGTGCCGCCGATCTGCGTCTTGAAGAAGTTCGTCGTCAGATCCCTGATGCCGGTGGCCTGGTGATCGCCTCTAATCAGACGCAGGCGCGCGCCTATGCGCGTCATCTGTACGAGATCACTGGTAAGAAGGCAACGATCGTCCTGTCCGATGATGCTGACGCGTCGGATCGCATTGATGCGTTCCGCGAATCGGATGACCGTTGGATGGTTGCCGTCCGAATGGTGTCGGAAGGCGTGGATGTGCCTCGTCTATCGGTGGGCGTCTACGCGACGAACACGTCCACCCCGCTGTTCTTTGCCCAGGCCGTTGGCCGTTTTGTCCGTGCCCGCAAACGCGGTGAGACAGCGACAGTCTTTGTTCCTTCGGTTGTCCCACTGCTGGAGCTTGCTTCACAGATGGAAGTTGAACGCGACCACGCGCTTGACCGCCCGAAGTCAGCTGATGACGAAGACGCCATGTGGAATCCCGAAGACGCCATGGTCGCCCAGGCAAATGCGAGTGAGTCAGCATCGTCGGATTTGCTCAATCAGTACGAGGCCTTGGGTGCAGACGCAGAGTTTGATGGTGTGCTCTTCGACGGGGCTGCCTGGGGGCAAGGCGCTCAGGTTGGTTCAGTCGAAGAACAGGAATACTTGGGGATTCCCGGCCTGCTTGATGCAGATCAAGTGACTACTCTTTTGAGGGCGCGTCAAGCTGAACAGGTTGCAGCTCAAAAGAAGTCGAAGAGCGCGGCGAAGATGCGTGAGGCGAACGCTGGAGTCTCAGACCACCGTGTCCGCGCTGCAAAGCGTAAGGAACTCTCACATCTGGTCTCGTCCTGGTCGCGTCGTAGTGGTGAACCGCACGCGATGGTTCACGCTCAACTGCGTCAACGCTGTGGCGGCCCAGAGATCGCCCTTGCAACCACGGAACAGATTGAAGCGCGCATTGCTTTGCTTCGTCAGTGGTTCGTTGGAAAACACTAGGCCTAGCGCAGCTGAATGTGAATGACGAGCTGATACAACGCGGTGCTCCTGCACCCAAGGTGCAGGAGCACCGTCGCGTCTATCAGCGATTCAGAGCTTCACATAGCGTGTCGGGATCGCGACCTCGCCCTCGGACAGGCGCCAGGCCTGATAGGGAAGTTCGTTACGCGAGCGCACGTGCGTTGCTTGCGCTTTCTCTAATGCGTCGTCTCCCCAGAGGGAAGAATCGATTGTGCCGTCAGTGATCAGCGGAATTTGAAGTTTGCGCGCGCCCAGCTTGGCAAGTTCAGCCTTCGCATCGGCTTCAGAATCGGTGACAACGAGGACCTCTTCGGCTGCGTATCCGTCTTCGTCAATGACACGACCAGCGAACTTCTTGCCACCGACCGTTGACTTGGATTCCGACTTCTTCGCGACAGGCTTCGGATTGCCGTTCTCGTCTTCGCGGGACACGAGTTTGTACACGAGAGCCGCCGTGGGCACGCCCGAACCGGTGACCAGCTTCGTTCCAACCCCGTAGGAGTCGATAGGCGCGGCGCCCAGGGCAGCGATAGCGTACTCATCCAGATCGTTGGTGACTGTGATCTTTGTGGTCGTTGCGCCAAGAGCATCAAGCTGACCGCGAACCTTGAAGGCGGTGGCAACAAGGTCGCCAGAGTCCAAACGAACGGCGCCTAGTTCACCGCCGGCAGCGCGTGCAGCCTCAACAGCGTTGATGACGCCCCGTTCGACGTCGTAGGTGTCAACGAGCAGCGTCGTCGATGGGCCAAGCAGTGCAATCTGAGCATCGAATGCTTCGCGTTCCGAATCGTGCAGGAGAGTGAAAGAGTGGGCTGCGGTGCCAATCGCGCGGATTCCATAGCGCTTGGCCGCTTCCAGATCGCTGGTTCCAGCAAATCCTCCGATGATTGCTGCGCGCGCTGCGGAAACCGCGGCTCGTTCGTGGCCTCGTCGAGCTCCCATATCCATGCACGGGCGACCGTGGGCGGCGATCGTCATACGCGACGCGGCCGATGCGATCGCACAGTCATGGTTCAGGATCGACAGAAGAAGCGTCTCGAGCATCGTGCACTCGGCGAAGGTTCCCTCGACGGTCAGCAGAGGGGAGCCTGGGAAATAGCATTCGCCTTCGGCATAGCCGCGAATCGAACCGGTGAAGTGGAAACTCTTCAGATAATCGAGTGCGTCATCGGAGACGATCTTCTCGGCGTGAAGCCAATCGATCTGAGCGGGCTCGAATTCGAAGCGTTCGAGCGCTTCGAGAATGCGACCAATACCTGCGACAACACCGAAGCGTCGGGTTGCGGGAAGACGACGCCCGAAAACCTCGAAAGTGGATGTGCGCCATGCGGTACCGGCTTTCAAAGCAGCATCAAACATGGTCAGTTCATACATGTCCGTCAGCAGCGACGTTGAAATTGATGAGGGCATATGGCAAACCTAGCGCGATATACCACAAGTTCGCGTGTTGAAACCGCAGCATGGTACGAAATCGTTGCTTAGGCTTGAAACATGCCAACGACTTCATCGACGCCACTTGAACGCGTTGCCCCCACCTTAGCTGGGCTCGCGCAGTGGCGTACTGTCGTGTGGGACGATCCGGTTAACCTGATGTCGTATGTGACCAATGTGTTTGTCCGTCATTTCGGCTATTCGCACGATCGCGCTGATTCCCTGATGCGTGAGGTCCACTTGCTCGGCAAAGCAACCGTATCTACGGGACTTCGCGAACGCATGGAAGCCGATGTTGTGGCGATGCACGGGTACGGTTTGCGCGCGACGTTGGAACTCGACTCGTGATCGGTCCTTTTGTATACGAGGCCGGCGCTTTCAGCGCCGAATTACAACCCCCGTATTCGACATTGATTGCGCAGCTGATGCGTGAGATTCTCGTTGTCCTTGACGATCCAGGGGATATGCCAGCATTCGTTGCTGCGGCAACCTCGTTGGAGAATCATCGCGAGGCTCCAGAAGAACGCTCCCTGGACTATTTACTTCCAGCGATGAGCTCTGACCCTCAGGACGCAACGGGTTTGCGTGCGCTGACGGAAGACTTTTTGCGGGCAGAAAAGTCTGCTCGACTACGTAAAGTGTGCGCGCATATTGAGCGCACTGAAGCCCTCGGTATTCACGAAGTCAGTTTCGATGCTGACGAGGTCTGGGATTGGCTTGGTGCGCTTAATGATGTTCGTCTCGGACTTGCCGGTGAACTTCAAATCGCTTCCGATGATGACGTGGAGCAAATCGCGAAGATTGCAAGCGAAAAACCGAATGGGACCCGTCAGCAGTCGGCAAGCGCTATCTACATGGTCCTTACCTGGTGGCAAGACTCACTGGTGTTCGCCCTGAATTCCCAAGGTGGTAGCAACTAGGGTCAAAGCATGGATAACGCGCCTATCGGTATTTTTGATTCTGGCCTCGGTGGCCTGACCGTCGCGCGTGCTGTCATCGATAAATTGCCGGACGAGGAAATCCTCTACCTCGGTGACACTGCCCACACCCCCTATGGGCCTCGTGCAATTGCAGAAGCGCGTCGCTTCACATTGGAATGCTTGGATGAACTCGCTTCCCGCGGTGTGAAAGCGCTGGTGATCGCCTGTAATACGGCAACGGCTGCAGCCCTTTCAGATGCGCGCGAACGCTACTGGATTGACGCGCATATCCCTGTCATTGAGGTCATCACTCCGGCCGCCAGGCAGGCTGTCGCGACCACGAGGAATCGTCGTATTGGCGTGATTGGTACGCAGGCAACCATCCAGTCGGAAGCGTATCGAAACGCACTTGCGGCCGTTCCGGGTCTCCATGTTTCACAGCAGGCGTGTCCTGATTTTGTTCCTTTCGTAGAGCGTGGTGTGACAACCGGAGCTGAACTGGAAGCTGTCGCGCGCGAGTATCTTCAGCCACTCAAGGACGATGGCGTCGACACTCTTATCCTAGGATGCACGCACTACCCGTTGTTGACCGGCGTTATCGGCCGTGTCATGGGCGAAGGAGTGTCCCTTGTGACCTCGTCAGAAGCGACTGCCAACGTGACGTACAACGAACTGACCGACCGCGATCTCTTGCATGAACCATGGGCGGAAGGGGACGGCCCCCATCACCGGTTCATGACAACCGACTCCGGCGATACGTTCCCACGTCTGGCCCGACGTTTCCTTGGCCCCGAAGTTGGAAACGTGCAAGAAATCTCGATTGCGTCAGGAGCCAGTGCCCAATGATACTGACAACGATCGGGTGCACCGGTTCCATGTCCGGTCCGAAGTCTCCGGCCTCGTGCTACTTGGTTCAAGCGAACGGCGTTGATCCGAGCACCGGTGAGGATCGCGTGTGGAACGTGGTTCTCGAGATGGGCCCCGGTTCTTTCGGTGCTCTCTGGCGTCGGATTAGCCCCCGCGATATTGATGCGGTGGTCCTTTCGCACTGCCACGCTGACCATATGGCTGACATCATCTCGCTACAGGTGTATCGCAAGTGGGGCCCCGGCTCTGATTTGCCTCCGTTGATGGTTGTCGGTCCCGAAGGTCTGTTGGAACGTATCCGCCAGATCGACGGTGTTGTCGAAGAGGAGCTGTACGCGAATGAATTCGATATTCGAACCGTTGAAGATGGCCAGTCCTATCAGATTGGTCCGATGACTCTGACATCGTTCAAGGGGATCCACACAATTCCCTCGTTCGGAACGCGTATTGAGGGGCCGAGCCAGTCAGATCCGTCGACCGCGGTGTCGATGTTCTTCACCGGCGATACGGATGAAAGCCCTCGTATCGATGCTGGAGCTATGAACGTGGATCTTCTTCTGACCGAAGTCGGTTTCACTTGTGAAGATTCAGTTCGTGGAATCCACATGGATGGGGTGCGCGCAGGTAGCTTTGCGACGCGAGCCAATGTTGGTCGACTGGTTGCGACGCACATTCAGCCGTGGACAGAAACTGAACAGGTGCTTGCTGAACTGCGTCAGACCTGGTCTGGTCCCGTTGATTTCGCCTGTCTTGATTCTTCGTTCGTGGTGGGTGGCAAGTAGCGCTCATCGCTGGGACTGCTACTGAGTGGTCTCGTATATGTTGCCACGCCAGTCATTGTGGTGGGTTGCAACCCACTGGAATAGGGCAGCAAGGACCTGGCCGGTTGCAGTGTTCGGTGAGTCTTCTCCGTTGCGGTGACGCGCCAAAATGCGCCTGAAGCCCAGTGCTGGCAGAGTTGTGACACGCATACCTCCCAGCACGATTCCTCGGATAGCCATGTAGGGCATGATCGTTGAGCCTTTACCGGCGCGAATAAGGGCGTGTGCGGCTTCGTAGTTGATGTACGAGTAGGGCACCCAGTGGATGTGCGATGTTGCAGCTACCACACGCTGCATGGGGAGTGCGCCGATCGTGTCTGGTGCGACCCGGAGCCATTGGACGTCGGCAAGGTCGCGTTCGGATCCCACTAGCGGGGCGTTGGAGGGGCTGACCAGTACCCAGGGTTCGTCGATGAATTGGACATCGGTGAAGCCACGTGGCGCGTTGCCGGGGGCGGTGTCGCGTTCCAGCATGAGCAGGTCGAACTCGCCTGAACGCATCTTCGTCATGCCGGGGCCTTCGTCGGATTCATCGATGTGGATTTCGACGCCGGGAAGGTCTTGTTCCAGCTGGGAGGTGAGGGGGAGGAGAACGTTACGAATGACCGTGTGAAAAGCACCGATGCGTACGATACCGGTCAGGTGCCCGGCGATGGGGCGAAGATCTCGGGCAATGTCGTTAAGGTCGTTTTCGATGCGTTCGGCGCCGTTGACAAGAATGCGCCCGGCGGGGGTAAGAAGAGCGCCGGCTGGGTTGCGATCGACGAGGTCCAGACCGACTTCTTCCTCGAGTTTTTTGATTTGTTGTGACACCGCTGATGCAGAGACCCCGAGGTAGTCTGACGCGGCGACGATTCCGCCTTCGCGGTGAACCTCAAGAAGAACTTGGAGTCGTTTTGGATCGATATGCATCGGAGCTCCTACTTCTTAAGCAAAACTTAAATTACAAAAAAGAATAGTTCAATTGAACTGTATGTGAGTGGCGTACATACTTATATGTATCAAGTCGTGAACAGTGAGGCTTGCGACACAGAGTTGAATGGAGAAACGTCATGATGTCATTGGTCCGTCGTCAGCTCGACTGCTTCCGTTCCTATGTCACTCGCTATCGCAAACAGCAGCGTGATGAACTGCAGTTCTGCATGGATCGCCCGATTTACGGCAATCTGGTCGCCCGCTGAAACCGGCTTGGTGATAACAGCGCTCTCTCTAGCGTGACAACTCAATAGACAGGAGAGGCGATGCCACCGGTGGCATCGCCTCTCCTGTCATGCCTGCTTACTGAAACAAGGATGAATTAAGGGCTAATGCCCGAATTGATATCACTGGCTCTGTTGGAGCGCATCGACAACCGCGGGAGTGAGGGCGCGGAATGCAATGCCTCGATGGCTGATCGCATTCTTCTGCTTGGGCGTCATTTCCGCTGTCGTCACGTTAAAGCCGTCGGCGACGAAGATCGGGTCGTAGCCAAATCCGCCGGTACCACGGCGCTCGCGAAGCAAAGTGCCACGGACCTCTCCGCGCTGAACGAACTCGCGCCCGTCAGGCAGAACCAATACAGCAGCAGAGACGAATGCGGCGCCTCGTAGTGCATCTGGCACATCGGTCAACTGAGCAAGGAGCAAATCCAGGTTTGCCGCATCGTCACCATGGTGGCCACACCAGCGAGCAGAGAAAATACCGGGCGCTCCACCCAGAATGTCAACGCACAAACCGGAATCGTCCGCGATCGCCGGCAACCCGGTCAGCTTCACCAAAGAACGAGCTTTGATCAGAGAGTTCTCTTCGAAAGATGCACCGTCTTCTACCGGTTCGGGCGCATCAAAGTCACTCATCTTGGCAATGATCCCGGCCTCGTACCCTGCGTATGCGGGAGCCAGAATTGCTTCCAACTCCGCAATTTTGTGGGCGTTGCCGGTGGCGAAAACCAATTTGGGGGTCGTCATCAGAGGGTGACCGTCTCAAGTTCGCCAGCGGTCAAACAACGACGTTGCAGATCGGCCAGCTGCGCGTTGCCGATCGCTGCCAGGTCAAGCAGATCGCCCAGTTCATCACGGGTGAAGGGTGCGTGCTCGGCAGTGCCCTGAATCTCGATGAAGTTACCGTTGCCGGTCTGAACGATGTTCATGTCAGTTTCTGCACGGACGTCTTCAACGTAGGGGAGGTCGAGCATCGGGGTGGCGTCGATAATGCCAACGGAGATTGCCGACACGGAGTCGGTCAGCACGGACATGCCAGCCTTTGGTGTGATGAGACCCTTTTCGGTGCCCCAGCGGACCGCTTCAGCCAGTGCAACGTAGGCGCCGGTCACGGACGCGGTGCGAGTGCCACCGTCTGCGCGCAGAACGTCGCAGTCGAGGACGATCGTGTTTTCGCCTAGAGCTGTCACGTCAATGATTGCGCGCAGGCTTCGACCAATGAGGCGTGAGATTTCTTGCGTGCGTCCACCAACCTTGCCCTTGATGGATTCGCGCTGTGAGCGTTCAGCGGTTGCGCGTGGCAACATCGAGTATTCGGCGGTGACCCAACCTTCTCCGCTCCCTTTACGCCAGCGCGGAACACCCTCTGTCAGCGAGGCAACGCAGAGGACACGAGTATTTCCGAACTCGACAAGGACGGAGCCTTCGCCGACGCCCGCCCAACCGCGGGTCATGGAAACGGGACGGAGCTGGTCGAATGAGCGCCCATCGGCGCGAGATGCATCATGAGTCATGCCTCCAGCCTAGTTCACTTCGCGAAGCGGACCCCAGGAGGGCTAGCGTTGAGGTATGACACTTCACCTTCCCCTTGTCCGGCTAACTCCTCGCGCCCTGGTTTCCGTGCGTGAGAATGTCAGCCCACGCGCGCTCCTTGAACGCGGCGTAAAGGCTTTGGATGCAGGGGTGAGCCAAGAGGATCGCGCAGGGGTGTCGTCCGTCCGCGCAGTTGCAGTAAAGCCAAACGGTGCGATCGGCGTTATTCCAGTTCGCGATGCCTGTGCAGAGATTAAGTTGGCACCGATTTCCACCCCGGTCGCCCTCTCTCTGATCGACGAGGCCACCCCCGCCTATTTCGTCGGTGCCACTGATGATGGGGTGGGGCAGATCGTGCTCTGCCTTGACAATGACGCTGAGCTTCCGGGCGTGCAGTGGGTTCACCTGCGATGGGGCGGGCATATGTTGGGTGCTTCGGATTGTGGGGTTGCACTGGCGGGTGTGTCTCTTGCTACTTGGCATGCCTCCTACCGTTTCTGCGCTCGTTGTGGGAAGCCTGTTCGCTCGATTCTGAGTGGCTGGGCGACGGAGTGTTCCGGGTGTGGGCACGTGGAATATCCGCGACAGGACCCGGCAGTCATCGTGCGCATCCACGATGATGAGGATCGTGTGTTGCTTGCGCACAATACGGCGTGGCGCACCACAATGTGTTCTCTGATTGCAGGCTTCGTCGAGGCCGGAGAATCGCCTGAACATGCAGTTATTCGCGAAGTTAAAGAAGAAGTTGGTCTGGATGTGGCCAGCGTTGAATATCAGGCGACGCAACCGTGGCCGTTCCCTCGTTCGCAGATGATCGGGTACACCGCGCGAGTAGCTGTTGGAACACCGATTGTGCCGATTCCCGATGGGGAAGAGATCGAATGGGCGCGGTTCTTTAGCCGGAGTGAATTGCGCGATGCTCTTCACAGCGGTGAAGTGAGTGCACCGGGCCCAACATCCATTGCGTATGCCCTGCTTGTGGACTGGTATGGAAGCGACTTGCCTGAGAGCCCAAGCTCGCTTGACCCGCTTCGGCGCCCATGATGCACATTGGTTTCTCCATGGTCAGTGGGACAATCGTTCTATGAATGTGCCAGACCCGAATGCTCTTCTTGACGCGCTTGACCCGGATCAGCGCGCTGTTGCCCTGCAAGTGAAAGGGCCATTGGCTGTTCTTGCCGGCGCAGGGACAGGGAAAACACGTGCGATCACCTATCGCATTGCGTACGGTGTGGCAACGGGTGCGTTCACGCCACATTCGGTTCTTGCAGTGACGTTCACGCGTCGCGCTGCTTTTGAAATGGGGCAAAGACTTACTCAGCTTGGCGTTCCCGGAGTTTCTGCTCGCACCTTCCATTCGGCTGCACTCAGTCAGCTGAAATTCTTCTGGCCAACAGCAATTGGTGGTCAGATTCCAGAGATCATCCCCAGTAAGTCATCGCTTGTTTATCCCGTGATGTCCCGCCTTGGAATAGCGCAGGGAAATATTGAATTCCGTGACGTTGTCGCCGAAATTGAATGGGCGAAAGTGTCGATGGTTGACGCAGAGCGCTACGGCGAAATAGTGCGCGACGGACACCCTGTTCCAGATGGCTTAAGCGCTGATGAGATGGCAACGATTCTTCGCCTGTATGAGGACGCTAAGCGTGAACGTGGTGCGATCGATTTTGAAGACGTCCTTATTTTGATGGCCGCCATCATGCAGGATCGCCCTGACATCGCCAGGCAAGTGCGTAACCAGTACCAGAACTTCGTGGTTGATGAATTCCAAGATGTGTCACGCTTGCAACACTCGTTGTTGGATCTATGGATCGGTGATCGTTACGACGTGTGTGTCGTTGGCGATGTTGCCCAGACAATTTATTCATTTGCAGGTGCTCAATCATCATTTCTTGTCGATTTCCCAAAGAAATTCAAGGGGGCGCACGTCCTTGAACTGACCAGAGATTATCGGTCGACGCCTCAAATTGTTGATGTCGCTAACTCGGTTATGCTGGGGGCAGGGAAAACCAGTGGCGCTGTCACGCTCAGCTCTCAACGACCTTCGGGCGCGCATGTTGAATTCGCAAGCTATTCGTCGGATAGGGAAGAAGCTGAAGCCATCGCGTCGAAGATTCAAGAGCTCATACATCGTGGAACACCTGCCCACGATATCGCTGTTCTCCTTCGTATCAACGCTCAATCCGAACTCTACGAAGAAGTATTTTCAGCGCGTCAGATTCCGATTGCTCTTCAAGACGAGACCCCATTCTTTGATCGAGAATCAGTTCGCCGTGCAGTCAGCCATCTGATCGCGGTGTCGAAGTCTGGCCAGGATGCCTCTGACTCCCTGCGCGACCAAATAGAAGAACACTTGGGAGCCATCGGCTGGACGCCTCAAGCTCCCAATGGAGCAAATGCGCTTGAACGCTGGAATAACCTCAATACGCTGATCGCATTGGCTACTGATTCATCTGCTCCGGATCTTGCTGGGTTCATTGAAGAGCTCACGCACAAGCGCAAGGCTGCAGAAGAGCCAAATAAAGAAGGCGTGGAAGTAATGACTCTTCACTCGGCGAAGGGGCTGGAATGGTCAGCCGTTTTTATGCCGGGGCTCAGCGAAGGTCTGCTCCCTATTTCCTACGCTAAGACCCCCGAAGCAATCGAAGAAGAACGTCGCCTTCTCTACGTTGGTATCACTCGTGCGAGGGACATTCTTGAGCTCTCGTGGGCGCGAAGCCGGCGTGACGGGGATCGTTCGAAGCGTAAACGTAGTCGCCTGCTGAACAGCGTGTGGCCGCAGAACCCCTCGGCAAAGACGAAGAAGCCCGCTCACGCTCACGCATCATCATCGAAGCAGGCGATACGCGAGTTCCAAGCAACAGCGTCGAAAGAGACCCTCGATCTTTTCGAAGCCCTCCGCTCGTGGCGAAGTGCTGTTGCAAAGCTCGCTGGTAAGCCCCCCTATACGGTTTTTTCGGATCTCACGCTCCGTAAGCTTGCGACACAGCGCCCGAAGAACCATCGTGAGCTTCTTGAGATTTCCGGCATCGGCGAGATCAAAGCAGATGCGTTCGGATCATCCGTTTTAGCGATCCTGGACGGCGAAACAGTTGAAGTGACTAAGGACGATCTTCTTTAATACGTTCTCTTCGTACTATCGATCGGAAGTACGGTCGCTTAGACTGCTCTCCTTACACCCGCAATTCGCTTGAGGTACAGCTTGTCGTATCGAAAAGCCACCGCGAGCATCAATATGGTGAATACCCGATGTCATCAGGTGATCATTCCCCATAAAAGTCTGGATAAACCTAGCAATCGACCAGGCTGCGCCATGGGCGGCAAGAGGTGTGGGAGCAACCAATGGTGTCCTCATCGCCGTCTTACGGTGATCAAGAAAATCAGGATCCCTAGCGCTTTCTTGGGAGAGTAAACATGCTCCACACGCACTGAGTCCTGGGATGACAAGAGGCCCGACGTCATAGCCGTCTTCCAGTTCAGTGACCAGAAGGTGGGGGATATCTTCTTTCACGAGCATCCAGGAGTCTTCGAACGCGGGGAAACGCTGAGAGGACACAATCGTTAAAGCCTCACTTTGACCATGAGAATGAGGCACGTACCGGGGGAGTAAGTCATAGCGATGTGATAGTGACCGCTTCAGTGGCAACCCTAGAAAGCCTTCACCAATCACCCTGGCAAGCCGGTCATCAACCCGACGTGGTTGCAGGGGAATGACCTCAAGATAGAAGTCATTTTTCACCAGATCCAAAACTCGCACAGATACGTCATCGAAGACGGTGAACGTCAACGCGAGGTGCTGGGGCAGAGTGACATCTTCTAAGAACCCAGCGTGTTGCAGGCGCATTCGAAGACGAATCGGCAAAGTGCTCGGCAAAGGATCATCCTGATCGGCATCCAAAGACACAGAATGATGACTGCAAGCGATCAAGGCATTGATCTGACGATCATGCAGGCCACGAAGCACCATTTGGTGACCGTGATCTGTTCCAACCTGGACCGAATGATCCCCAACCCTCAACACCGTGACGCCGGGCTTCAACTTCATCGCACACCTCTTCGTGAAAACTCGATGGCGATGAGTATGCCAGCCTTCAACCCGGCCCAGCATTTATCCACAGGACGAGCGTGCTCGCGCGAAAAAGTTATCCACAAGCATCGGCGCGGAGGTGACGATGAGCTTCATCGTTAGGCCTGAGTATCCCCCGAAGAAGGATCAGAATCCTTGTCTTCAGAACCGTCAGCAGAATCATTGAACTGATCCCCGGCCTGATTGTCCGGAGCATCTGGAGCAAATCCTGCCCGCGCCAACGTTTCACTCTCGGGATCACTCTCCGGAGAAAGCCCTTCAGCCCACCCCATCGTGCCGTCCAACAGGGCATTGAGAGCAGCATCGATATCCGCGTCCTGCTCACGAGCCGCCTGGCGGATCGTCAAGAAGGTGTCGGGAGAATCAAGCTCTGCCTGCGTCGGCACCATATCAGGATGCGACCAGAGGTTGTCGCGAGCTTCCCTCCCACCATCGGCTGCGACAAGACTGAAGATCGATGCAGCGCCTCGCCCGCGACGCGGACGCATCTGCAACCCGATCAACTGACCCAGCACCTGCTCGGCTGGGCCACCGGTAGCGCGACGACGACGGATCATCTCGCGCAACTGATCGGCGTGAGGAAGATACGGGGCAGTCGCTTGAGCCGTCACAACTTCAACCCAGCCTTCGATCAGCGCAAGCATCGTTTCAAGACGCTCCAAACTACGCTTCTGCTCGGGCGAAATATTCATCGCAAACACGCCACCCGACAAGGCTTCCTCGATCGACTGCTGATTCGTTAGATCCAACGTGCGGGCAACGTCAGAAAGAGCTTCCATGTCGATCTCGATATGAGTCGCGTATTTTTCGACAGCTCGCATCAGATCGCCCTCAAGCCACGGAACTGAAGCAAAAAGCCGACGATGAGCGCACTCGCGAACAGCAACGAACTGTAGAACCTCTTCGAAAGGAATATCCAGCCCGTCTGCGAAATCCTCAACGTTCGACACCACCAAACCGGTTGTCGGCTTCGTCAGAAGGGGAATACCCACATCATTTGTGCCGAAGGTTTCGCGCGCAAGAGCGGTCAATGCCATTCCAAGCTGAGAAGAAAACATCATCGCCGCCAGCTTCGGAATCAGGTTTTTCATTTGGCTTGCCATAGGCGCAAGGCCCTCAGGAAGAAGTGAAGGATCACCTGCGCTCCCGCCCATCTGGTTTTCAATCACAGACGTGAGCGCACGAGAAACATTCAGCGCAATCGGTTCGCAGATTCGTTTCCACTGATCGAGGGTGACCTCGGTCCACTCAATGCGACTCCACGCCGCACGCTCGACCTGTCCGGGGGCAAAATCAGTGACCGTATCAAGCCACAAGTCGCCAACGCTCAACGCTTGACGTACGCGCCCCGCCTGGGCTGCACTCACAGCTGGATCGCCCGCGGAGTAGATCTGTTGCCGTGCAGAATCATTCACGATTCGCCAATCAACGGGACCCGTGGACGTACTCATAAAGAACTGCATCTGCTTTAGTGCGGCGTTCAAAGCGGTTGGATTCTGAACCTCTGGGGGCAACATTGAAGGATCGAACCCTTGCGCGTTCAACGCACGCATTGCTTCTTCCGCTGCGTTGGCACCGAGCATATTGCGCAGAAAGTCTTCGAATGGATTGTCTTGGGGGAACGTTTCGTCCTCGTTCATACTGCGAGCCTACCCGCGCCACCTGAGGAATCGCGCGATGAACTATGGGCGTGCGCTGAAAGCGGAATTGGAAAACACTGAAATAGGCATCTCAGCGTGCCCTTGAGGCAAGCCATGGGTGACAATGATCCGGTGAGTATTGATGAACAGCAGGATCACAGCCTCCTAACCGGTGAGCTTGAAGACGCCACGGTGCGGTCAGAAAACACTGCCGACACCCCCAGTCAGCGGGTAAAGAAATGGATGCCGAGTCGTCCCACCACCGCTGCGATCGCCGGTGGCGTGATTCTAGGAGTCGCGCTGTTCGTCATACCAATGCCGTATGTGTTGGAATCGCCGGGACCGACGTTCAACGTCGTTGGGTCATATCGAGGTACCGACCTGATCGCAATCTCCGGCACCGACCCTGATTCGGGACAGTCCGTCGCTGTTGAACCCTCGACGGAAACTGAGGACGGTGTCGGACAGCTTCGGATGGTAACAGTGTCTCAACGAGGTGGGCCGAGTGCCCGTTTGAATCTTGCTGAGCTGGTCATGGGCTACTTTGATTCGAAGTCCGTCCTTGTTCCCTACGAAGAGGAATATCCCTCGGATATCAGCCAAGAAGAGGTTGACCAAGCCCAATCAGCGCTGATGTCGAATTCGCAGTCGACCGCGGAAGTCGCGGCTCTGGAATCGCTTGGCTGGGACGTGCCCGCATCGGTGCGTGTCGTCCAGGCAGTCAAAGGAACAAACGCAGAGGATAGCGTTCAATCGGGTGACTTGCTTGTGTCACTCACTGACGCCCAAGGAGTCGTCCATCCGATTGATCGAGCATCAACTGTTTTTGCGCTGGTCAAGACTATCCCCGCCGGCACAACACTGACATTGACCGTTGAGCGCGACGGGGAACAGGTCGATATTCCGATCACGACGGTGGCCGCTCCCGAAGGACACCAAGGCTCTCGCCTAGGCGTTTACCTGTCTGTTGAAGCCACGCTTCCGTTTGATATTCAGTTCAATCTGAAAGACGTGGGCGGTCCCAGCGCAGGCATGATGTTTGCGCTTGGAATTATCGACCGCATGACCCCAGGTGCCCTTGCAGGAACTGAGAGCATTGCCGGAACAGGGACGATGTCCTACGACGGTGAAGTGGGCGCGATCGGTGGCATCGTGCAGAAGATGTGGGGAGCCAAACGCGACGGGGCTTCGTGGTTCCTTGCCCCCTCTTCGAACTGCGATGAAGTTGTCGGAAACGTCCCCGAAGGCCTCAGTGTCGTCTCTGTTTCGACTCTGTCAGAAGCCAGAACTGCCGTAGAAACAATCGCGGTCGGCCAAGGGGATACCCTGCCGACCTGCGAGTGATGTTCGCAAAAGGCCGTCAGCCGACGTCCGGTTCGAGTGATGCGAGAAGAGCCTCGACGAGGTTTGGAACAAGGTTTGTTCCCTGACCAACCTTGTCGTCGGAGTCGAATGCTTTCGTGCGCAGAGCACACCAGGATTCGCCGGTGCGAAGCACGCCAACAGCAAGACGAACATCCGCGCGTGACGGGTGGTTCGAAATGAACTGGATGGCTTCTTCAGGATCTTCGGGAGCCTGATCTTCAACCTCCGGGGGTACGACAAGACGCTCAACCGTAATCGCAGCACCAGCAACCTGTTCTGGCCAGCCAAGATGTCCGAGCACCTCTTCAAGGTCGTCTTCTCGAAGATCTTCCTGAATCACGGCAGACAGGTGTTCTTCGCTCCCATCCCACCCCTTGCGAATTTGCTGAGCAATATCCTCGGGCAAGTCCGGCTGGGCAAGAAGCTGGGACGTGTGGACAAGCGCATAGAGCGACGGGGCATGATCCCAACCGATTCGTGCAGCGCTACGTTCAATGTCGACAACAACATTCGCAAGTGCAATCTGACGCGCGCTCGGCATCTGAGGTTCTTCGATAGTCATGGAATGTATGTTCTCACGTCGAGCACGCAAAGGTGCCAACGAATTGTGAGTTCTGATGAATGCCAGTCAAGGCTAGCGTTCCAACAGGAGCCTCGTCGCGCACTCTCACGCACGCCGCGGGTAGGATGAGAGCACGATAATCAACGTAGAGGAGTGACGCTGTGAGCGCCTTTCCCATGCCCGAACCTCAGTCAATGAAGCCACAGAGGGGAGGGAACAATACTGACCGTCCGCGTTTGGGCCCAATGACTCTGACGCTGTTGATTCTGGTTGGAATTGGCGCGATCATCTATGCGGCCTCAGTCGTATGGACCGAGATCCTCTGGTTCCGTCAGATGCATTCAGTGCGTATCGTGCTGACCCAATGGATCGCTCACGCCGGCCTCTTCGTCATTGGTTTCCTTGTCGTGACCGGCCTGATTCTCTGGTCGCTCAACTACGCGTATAAGCATCGCGAAGCTTCCACGCGAGGTCAAGCGTCCGCAACCCTTCGCGAATACCAGAAGGCACTGGACCCGGTTCGTCGTATCGCCTTCTGGGTGGTCGCCCTGTTCCTCGGTTTCACGAACGGTGTCAACCTGGCGAATGATTGGCAGACGGTTCTGCAATTCGTGAATCAGACGCCCTTCGGGAAGACGGATCCTCAGTTTGGTTTCGATATCGCCTTCTTCGTCTTCACAATGCCGATGCTGAAACTAGTGGTCGGGTTCCTGCTGAAAATCTCGATTCTCTGCTTGATTGCAGCATTCGTTGTCTCCTATGTGTACGGGACCGTTCGCCTGCTTCCGCGTCCTCACGCGTCAAAGCCTGCTCGTCTACAGACGGGCGTCTTCGCTGCACTGGTTTCCTTCTTCATCGGAGCGAACTACTGGCTCGGCCGCTATGACCTGCTTACCCAAGACGGCGCCAATATTGATGGCGCCCTCTACTCCGACATCCATGCAACGCTTCCAGCTCATTCGATCCTCGCCGTTATCTCGTTCTTGATCGCTCTGCTTTTCCTTGTCGCAGCGTTCAGGGGATCCTGGCGTCTACCCACGATCGGTGTTGCCGTGACCGTGATTTCTGCTGTCATCATCGGTGGCGCGTACCCCGTGCTCATCCAGCAGTTCCGCGTCACCCCGAACGAACGAACTCTGGAATCTGAATACATTCAGCACAACATTGATGCCACCCTCGCAGCATACGGCCTCGATGATCTGGAATACACGAACTACGACGCCGCAACCAGCGCTCAGCCCGGACAGTTGCGCGAAGACTCTGAATCAACGTCGCAGATTCGTCTGCTTGACCCGCAGGTGATCACGAAGACCGTCCAGCAGCTGCAACAGTCGCGTCCCTACTACGGTTTTGATTCAGGAATGTCCGTGGACCGTTACACGGTCGGTGACGAGCGTCGAGACACAGTCATTGCAGTGCGCGAAATGAACCTCGCCGGTTTGTCTGCAGAACAGCAGACCTGGGTGAACACGCACACCGTATATACGCACGGCTACGGTGTTGTCGCCGCCTACGGTAATTCGCTGAACTCTGATGGCCTGCCCTCATACTGGGAGCAGTCGGTGCCCTCGGTCGGCGAAATGGGGGACTACGAAGAACGCGTTTACTTCTCCCCGAACGCCCCCTATTACTCGATCGTCGGTGCTCCGGAAGGTAGCGATCCGCAAGAACTCGACTACCCGGATGACAATGTCCAAGGCGGTCAGGTTGCCACAACCTTCACTGGCGACGGTGGCCCAAGCGTCGGCAACGTTTGGAACAAGCTCCTCTACTCGATCAAGTTTGGTTCCACCGACATCTTCTTCTCGTCTCAGACCAACTCTGCTTCGCAGATCCTCTACAACCGTGATCCATTGGATCGCGTCGCAAAGGTTGCCCCGTTCCTGACTCTGGAACAGGAAGCCTACCCGGCTGTCGTTGACATGGATGGGGATCCGTCAACCGAAAAGCGCCTGGTTTGGATCGTCGACGCCTACACGACAACAGACTCCTACCCCTACTCGCAACACCAGTCCCTGTCCAGCTCAACCGTTGACTCCCGATCCTCGCAAGTCGGCGAATATGTGCGCGCAGAGACGATTAACTACATGCGCAACTCAGTGAAGGCCGTCGTTGACGCATACGACGGGTCCGTTCACCTCTACCAGTGGGATCAGGAAGACCCGATCCTCTCGACGTGGATGAAGATCTACCCGGGTCGTGTCGAACCCCTGAGCGGAATCAGCGGTGACTTGATGAGTCACATGCGCTACCCGGAGGACATGTTCAAGGTTCAGCGTGAACTTCTTACAAGCTACCACGTCACCAACGCGTCCGACTTTTACGCCGGTGGTGACCGTTGGCGCCTCGCCGAAGAAACATCAACCGCAGTGTCCGCATCCTCGAACGCATCGCAGTCGGGCGGAGTTTCTTCCGGAGTGACGGCTCAGCCCGCCTACTACCTGACAATGCAGATGCCGACCCAGGAAACCGCAGAGTTCTCACTGACCTCCGTATTCGTTCCCGGTGGTGAATCCAAGCGTGAAGCAATGGCAGGCTTCCTCGCCGTCGACTCAGAGACAGGGAACGAGGCCGGAAAGATCCGCGATGGGTATGGAAAGCTCCGGTTGCTAGCTTTGCCGTCATCGACTACCGTGCCCGGTCCGGGCCAGGTGCAGAACGCATATGACTCGAATGAGACCATCGCGCGCCAGCTCAACTTGTTGAATCAAGCGGATTCGCAGGTTATTCGAGGCAACCTCTTGACTCTGCCCGTTGGTGGCGGTCTGCTTTACGTCCAGCCCGTCTACGTCCAGGGCACCGGCTCAGCGTCCTACCCGGTTCTGCGTTCAGTCCTGACTGCCTTCGGTAACCAGGTCGGTTTCGCGCCGACTCTGGAAGAATCCTTGGATCAGACCTTCGGCGGTGACTCGGCCGCAACAGTCGCGAACAACGCAGGTGGGGAAACCGCAGAAGGCGACGATACGTCAAACACCGTCACCCAAACTGCTCAACAGCGCTTGAACCAAGCACTGACCGACGCCTCAGCGGCCATGCAAGCCGGACAAACAGCGTTGAGTAGCGGAGATTGGAGTGCCTACGGCGAATCCCAGAAGAAGCTCAACGACGCATTGGCGCGAGCTCTTGCCGCACAAGAAGAACTTGGACAGTCCACTGGCGTCACATCCGGCTCCACCGATACGCCCCAATCCGGTTCAACCCTCGGCTCTCCGGGCGCTGAGGCAATGCAGTCAAACGGCTGATCCTCCTCCGCGCACTCAGCCCTACCCTTGACGAAACCCGGGCGGTGAGCTTCTACGAGACGAAGCTCACCGCCCTCCGTTTGAAGCTCTGTCACGAGCGCGCTAGGGTAGTAACTACCGACGCGGGGTGGAGCAGTTCGGTAGCTCGCCGGGCTCATAACCCGGAGGTCGTAGGTTCAAATCCTGCCCCCGCTACCACGTCAAGCGCCTGATCTGAAAAGATCGGGCGCTTTGCTATTTCAATGGCTTCAACTGGAATAAGCGCTTCGACAGAAACGTCCAAGAAGCCAGCTGCGCGTGCCAAGTCAGTGACTGACCATGTGACGTGCCCTTTTAACTTGCGAGACATTGTTGCTTGTGTAACGCCGAGTGCGTCGGCAAGAGCGGCAGCTGGCTGTGATCTGCGTCGAAGCCAGATAGCGATACGTTCCGCGACAATCTCGTTTGGTGTCAAGGTTCTAAGGTATGAATCATTAGTCATAGCGCAATAGTATCAAAGTGTGTATGTTGTGCAAGTGGTGCAGGGATTGCGATATTATTGTTTTGACAGCGAAAGGCGGTATGGGTATTGTAGTCGTCGAAGAAGGTTAGGTGAGATGCAAGAAGATAGCGTAGGTGTAAGTATGGAAGCGCTCTTAACTACTTCCGAAGTGGCGAATGAGCTTCAAGTTTCGCGGAATAGTGTGACAGCTTGGGCTAAGCGTGGTCTGCTTTCGGCGATCAAGCTTCCGTCGGGACAGTTCCGTATTCCCGCATCAGCAGTTCGAAAGATTCTTGAACCTATCAATGGGTCGAGCAGTCGAGATCAAGGGTCTCCTGAGTCCTCTTGGGTAGATGTTGAACTGCCGTTCGTGCAGGAAAGGACTGAAGCAGAGAGTGCGTCAGCGTTTACTGATTCGCTTCAGCAGGCTGGGTGAGGTTTCTTGTGGTTGTGGAACCTGGCTGGCTTCGCCTCTTGTTGGGCGTTTGCTGTTTTAGTCTTGTTGGTGTCTAACGGTTGTTCGGGAAGGTGCGTCTGGTAATGAGTGATGAAACAGAGCTGAATGCGATGGGGGATTCTGAAGGGACTGCGCCTGCTTTGGTGGCGCACGCGTGGTGGCGTCGGCCTCGTGTGGTCGCTCCGGTTGTTGCTTTAGCGTTGGTGGCTGCCGGTGGTGGTTCGTGGGCTGGTGTGAACGCTTACCGGAATCATGTGGCCTCAGTTGCTTTCCAGTCTGCGCTTGAGGAGAACACTGGTCTTGCTACGGGGCTTGCTAGTGTTCTTGAGCAGGCGCGCACGGTGCAAGCGGAAGCTCTTGAAGCAAACGAGACTGCGGGAGAGTCGCCTGCTGTTGGCGAGGATGAGTTGAAAGTACTGGCTGACGCGCTGGCTTCTGCTGAGGGAATCGATCTGAGTGCGCCACCTACTCCTGTGGGGCGTGATCTTCTGCGTGCAGGGGCTGAGGAATTATCTGCGGAGACTGTTCTTGCCCAGAACGCTATTGTTTCTCTTACCTCTGCGACGGCTAGCGTCGAAACCCAGCTGAACACGTATGTGCAGTCCACGTATGAGGCTCTGGTTGCTCAAGCGCGCAGTGCGATTGAGTTTGCGCAGACAACTTTGGATGGCTCTGAGTCGAAGGTTGATGACAATACTGTCCGCGACGCGCTCTCAACTGCGATCGAGACGCTGAAGGGGCTTGTGTCCGAGGTAGAGGCATCGGGCGCTGTTGGTTCTGATTCTTCTCAGTCCGGTGAAGATAGCCGGTCAGGCGCGCCCATGCCCAGCGTTGATCGTGTGGCGCTGAAGGTGAAGATTGATGAGCTTCGTTCTGCGGTTGATGATGTGAAAGCGAAGACCGTTGCAGTCTCTGATGCTCAGTCTGCCTGGCAGCAGGCTCAAGACGCCCAAGCTCAGGCGAGCTCTGCCTCGGCTGGTGGGGGAGCGTCCTATAGCGGTTCTTCTTACGACTACTCCGGTGGCGCTTACAGGGGTGGTGGCTCGCCGTCAGATTATTCGGGCGGATCTTCCACTGATCTTGGAAGTTCGGGATATTGGTACAACCATAACTATCCGGAGTATGTGTATGACCCTGACGGTTGGCGGCATCACCAGATTCAACCCGATTCAAATGGTCACTATCAAACAACAGAAACGGTCATTCCGTGAATCGCTCTGAATTTCAAGCGCAGCACCGTGAGTAGTGTGCTGTAGCTCAGTAAGACTCCTGCCAACTGGGCGCTCCATGCCCTAGGAAAGCTGATCGCCTAGTTGGTGGGTTCCACATGTATTCCCATCAGTTGAAAGGAATTTGATGATGGTGGATTCTTCTGTGCCTAGGGTGGCACACTACTCACGGCTGAGGTCTATCTTAGCCTCTCTTGCAGTGATGGTGGTTGTGTGTGCCTCGTTGATTGCTGCGTCTCCTGCTTCGCTTGCTGCGGGGTCGTGGGTGCGTGGCGTGCCGATTAACGGCCTGTCTGGCTGGCTGGGAACGTGGATTCCCTATAGTGGTCAGCCGGTTCCTGGGTTGTGTATTCAGGCTGACGCGGTCAATCCTGCAGCAGAGGTGGTCGTATCGCCCAGTCAGTTGACGGTTCAGCCATCGCTTTCTCGTCCGGCTGATTTGAGTGTCGATATTCCGCAGATGGCGTACATCATGAAGTGGTATACGCCAACTTCGCTTGAGTTTTCGAATACCGATGTCGATGCGGCTGCGACTGCTTTTCTTGCTCACGTGAATTTTGAGAACTCGCGTAATGCTCAGGCGAATGTGAATACGCTTCTTGCTTCCGTTCCCCAAAACGTTCAAAACCGTGCTCGCCAGATGGTTGCTGAAGCAAAAGCATCGGGTGTCGTTGGCTGGCAGGCTGGTAGCGTGACGGGGGAGCGTATGCGCTTTGGCACTATCGACGGTATCGGTGTGAAGAATGGCGCTAATGCGTATGTTGCGGGTAAGCCGTTCACTATCACTCTTAATGGCCCGGCGGTGTTTGAAGCGAGTGGGACGAACACATATACGGGAACAACTGCGTCTGCGCCGGTTGGTGGTATTCAGTGGCGTTCAACCGCGAACGGCACGGTTTCCTATCATGTTGATTACGCAGACTTGGGTGCTTCTGCGCTTGGTTACGCGTCGCCTGGTGGTGGTCGCCAGGATGTGATCTGGTTTGATCAGGACAAGGGTCGTTCTGAGACGGTTGCGGGGCCGTCGTTTGAGGTGATTTTTGATTTCCAGCCGATTGCTACGTCCAATGTGGGCACCTCTAAGGTGATTGACTCTACGACCCTGGTGGACACGATCACTGCCAGTGCTGACCCGAATTATGGTGATGGCAAGTGGCTGGAAATTGACGGTCAGCCGGTTCCGGTCGTGTATGAGGGCACTGCCTATGCGTTGGGTCAAGAGCCGGTAGACCCTAGTGATGAGGTTCCCGCAGACGCACGGGCGGTCGCGACCGCGTCATTTACCGCCGAGGGTCCTGGTGAGCATAATGTCAATGTTGATGTGGCCGGTTTAGCCCCTGGGTTCTACACGTGGGTCTGGAAGGTCGTCAAGGATACTCAGCCTGGCACGATTGGTGACCCGGCGATTGACATTAAGGAATTGGTGCACGCCGACTGGCACGACCAGTTCGGGTTGGGCGATGAAACAACGTCATATCGTTTCAAAGCGAATGTGGATACTAGTTTGTCGGTTCGTGAAACCAAGTCAGGCTCGTACCTTGTCGACGACATGTTCGTCACCGAACTACCCGAGTCTCACCCGAACTTCACCGCTAGGGCTGGTTTTAAGGCTGACGAGCTGAAGTTCACTCAAAAACTGCTGTTCTTCCCCGAGGGTCAGGCGGTCACTGACGAGAATATTGCGGCTGCTGAAACGATCAGCGAAGTTCAGGTTGATGCTTCCAACGGTTTCAAGCCCTCTGTTGGGTCAACCAAGTTCAAAATGAAAGACGGCGAGCCGGGTACGTACGTGTTTGTTACCTCGTTTGCTGGCGATGATCGTGTTGCTCCTTTTACAACCTCTGTTACTGACAAGAGCGAACAGTATGTTGTTGAGCCTAATCCGCCGACATTGAAGACCACCGCGACCGACAAGACAGACGGTGATAAGACCCTCGCTTCTTCGGGCATGGTCACGATCACGGACAAGGTGTGCTACACGAACCTGAAGCCGGGCAAGGAATACACCCTGACAGGCACGTTAATGGACAAGGCAACAGGTGAACCACTCATGGTTGAAGGCAAACCCGTCACCGCCTCCAAGACGTTCACCCCAGACCAAGCTGACGGGTGCGAAAACGTTGATTTCACCATCGACGCCTCCATGCTGGCCGGCAAGACCACAGTCGTGTTCGAACGCCTCGAACACGACGGACAAACCATCGCTGTCCACACTGACATCAACGACGAAGGCCAGACGGTTAAGGGTGGGGATGAGGATCGTGGTTCGTCGTCTCGTGGCTTGGCTAAGACTGGTGCGCAGATTGTGGGTGTTGGTGGTCTTGCGAGCCTGGCTCTTGTTGGGGGCGGTGTTGCGTTGGTGTTGAAGCGTCGTCGCGTCGCCTGAACCGTTTTTGAGCTCTCGCCCTCATGCGCCTGATATCTCTAGGGCGGGCGTGTGAGGGTGAGGCCCTCTCACCTTTAATTTCAAGTATGTAGCAGGCGTCGGCAGGCTATGGCCGTGGGTGCTAGGGCATGAGGATGGGGGCGAGCAAACGAATTACTCGCCCCCATTCGAGTACCTAGCACTCGATAAATCGCTTAGCTACAAGCGACAGAAAGGCGATACCAGTGATATCGCAAACACCAGCTTATATCAATACACAAGATGCAATGAAACGTCAAACGGCAACGTTCGTTGACATGCTTCGCTCTGTCAAGATTGGTGATTTAACGCCCTTAGAGCGCTCTCAGGCGGTTGAACGGATCTGGCGCGATACGTGCGCGCATATTGATGAGGTCTGCGAGGCAAAACAAGCCCGTGGTCATCTAAGTCGCGAGACGGCTTTTGAAGCGCGTGCGACATACAGGCGACTGCTCCTTATTGCGCTCAATCAGGCACTGAATATCGCTTTGCCTGGGAGTCGTTTTAATCCAATGCCTCAAGGCTCTTAAACGGCTTGAGCGTGCCTGTATCCCCTCTTACTTTCTTTTTCGTTTAACGATGTGGAACGGAACTATCCTGCCATGAGTATTAAAGCTATGACGTGGGTCTGGGAACTCCAAGAACTCACGCAATCTGAAACACTCGTCATGCTCTCCCTGGCTGATGCTGCTAGAGACGATGGTGTCTGCTGGCCATCCCAGGCGGTCATTGCAAAAAAGTCGCGTATGAGCGTGCGTAATATCCGTCGAGTTATTAGTCGTCTGACGGATTCGGGCTGTTGGTCAGCCCGCTTGCTGTTAGGGGGCGTGTTGTGAGTGTTGAAGCGATTGAGTGGGCGTTTGGTTTAACCGACGGTATTGATGTGCTTGAAAAGCTGGTTTTGTTGTCTTTGGCTGATGATGCTGGTGAGGATGGCTGGGTGTTGTTGCGCTCGCTTGAGCGTCCAGCTCGCCGGTCGTGTTCAAGTGTTGATGATGTGAAAGGTGCTTTGGTCCATCTTCAACAGCGTGGGCTTATCGATCTGGGTTGCTCGGATATTGAAGCGGCGCGCTTTCCCAGGTTGGGCCAGGTGATGGTGGGGGGTGATGTGTTGTGAGTTTCAGGGCTGTTGCGTGGGCGTTTGATCGGATTAGGGGTCTTGGGCAGGGCGAGAAGCTGGTGTTGTTGGCGTTGGCGGAGTTCGCTAACGACGAGGATGAGACGTGGCGTTCGCGTGAGGAGATTGCCAAGCGGGCGGAGTGTTCTTTGCGGAGTGTGGCGTCGCATTTAAAAACACTGGATGAGTGTGGGCTCATTTCACGTGTTCCGCGTTATTCGTGGTGCGGGGATCAGTCGGGTGCGTGTGCGGATAAGTCCGCGCATAAGCACCGGTCGGGCACGACGTATCGTCTGCATTTGGAGGTGGAGGGTAATTTCGCTGAGTCTGCTGAGTCCACAGATGCAAATCTTGCACATGTGGACTTTTCGGCGGAATGTAGCGGTTGTGGCCACAGATGCAAATCTTGCACATGTGGAGACGATAGGGGTTCCACAGATGCAAATTCGGGTAGTCCACAGATGCAACAGGTTGCACCCATATGTACATATAACCCCCAAATAAACCACCAAACCAAACCTAACCAAACCCACCAAGAAGAATTACCCGAAAAGCAGTTACGCGGTAATCGTGGTGGCGGGTTGGAGACTCTCGAACGTGACTGCGACGCTTTGGTCGCAAGTGGCGACGCTTCGCTCGCCACCAGCGACCGGGCGTCGAGCAAGGCGGGTCACGCTGGCGTTGCGGGCGAAGATGAGGCTCCAAATCCAACCTCCTCCTCCAACGGTGATCGCCAGACCCCTCGTAAACGCCCTGTAAGGCACCTAGAACGCTCGAACAGGGGTGGGGTAGTATCTGGGCAAGGTAACGTCCCTGAAAGTCGCTCAGAACGCCGTTTAGATGGTTCTGGTGGTTCGGGTGGCGCGGATTGGGCGTTTTTGGCGACGGTCGTGCCTGAATCGTGGCTTGACTGGCTCTCTGGCGCTGGCGTGCGTCAGCTTCAGAGCCTTGCGGAAAACGCGTGTGCTGGGAGCGGGTGGACTCCCAGTGGCCTGCGTGATGTGTTGGCTTCGAATCCCTTGCCCCCGCCCTCGGATGTTCGCAATCCAACGGGTTTTCTGATCGCCAGGGTGCGTGATGTTCTCGCTGTTGGTAAGCCTCCAAGTGCCAGTGAGCGCCGCGCCGAAGTTCAGCGCGAAAAGCGTGTTTTCCTCGAAGATGTTGCCTCACAACGCCTAGCCCTTGACTGGGAAGTTTTCAAGCGCGTCAATGCGATTGCCCAGCGCGGTTACGATGATGACCCTGACCTGTTTGAACAGGTTCGCCAGATGGCCGATGACTGGTATGCGGAACAGGAAAAGCGCGCATGACGGCCGTGATGTATGCCTCGTTGGGTGCGTTGAATCTGAGGCTCGCAACCCCTGGTGAAGCGATGGTTTTAGCTCGCTTGGTCTGGCACGCTGACCAAAGCGGGGGTGTGATTATCACCTACGGTGAACTTGGCGAACAGGCGATGATGAGTCCGCAGGCTGCGCGCGAGTGTGTCGCGAACCTGATTGGTGAGTCTGTGTGCGTGTGTGATGAGCCTGTTCGAGGGGCAAGTGAGCAGGGGGCGCGCCAGATTCAGATCGCCCAGCATATCGTTGCCAGGCTTGCTCTTACCCGAGTTCCTGTCGTGAACAGCGTATCGACGTCCACGTTGAACACTGATGAGTCTGCCGACAATACCGGCAATGCCGTATTTACCGGATTTGCCGGTAATGACGGTAAAGACGGTATTGGTGGTGGTATTGGGATTGACCCTTTGTCTGCCAGGGGCTTGCTTGCGCTCCTTGAGGCGTGTGTGAAGTCAGGGTGGGCGGATAACGCGTCTCGCGGGCTTGCGGTTGCCTGTGAGGTTGAGGTTGATGCTCGGCTGGGGTGGATTGTGCGTAGGCGTTCGCATATGTCGAGCGTGGAGGCGCGCCAAGATCTGATTTCCAGGTTGTGGAGCGTTCTGAGAGAGCATACGCAGCAGGTGTTGTCGGCTGAATCGAACCCGTGGGGTTTAGCGGTTTCGATTGTGGTCAGGCAAGTGTCGCATGCGGACGAGATGTTCCTGCGTGAGCTTGCGGTAGACACGATCGGTGAACTGGGCGATTTTCGAGCAGTGGGCACCGATGATGTGCGTCCTGTTGACCAGGTGTCTTTTGGTGATCTGACTGAACTGTTTTCGCGGGGGCATCATCATCTGATCGCTGAGCTTGCCTCGCGCGGGGTGGGGCAAGGCTTGGCGTGGCAGGCGACGAGGCGCATGGTTGAGATCGCAGCGACCACGGATAGGTCACGCCAGATCAAGGTGGCTCGCTCTGATGAGTATCTTGCCTCGCTCGCACTTCCACCGCATGTGATCTCAGCGTGGATGTCCCTTATTTGTGGGACTCGCCGCGGTGGGGTGGACTCGTCGTTTGTTCTGCGCATTATGCGTGGGGGAACGGGGGTTGAACCTCATGAGGACAAGTGGCTTGCGTTGATCGAAAACTGGGCGTTTGAACAAGGCAACCGAGGCGGTGAGAGTAAAGCTGTTAGCGCGTAAGCTCGGTTTTCTCCCAGTTGGTTGTCGTGGTTGTTGAGAGTACGCGCGCACTCCAGAGTGTCATGTTCTCTGACGTGCCGGCGAGTGCTTCTTCGACTGCCTGCCAGGTCGCATAGTAGGTTGCGTCGTTGCTGTATCCAGGGGGCAGTGAGCCTGGGGTGAGTGCATACAGGGTTGCTTCAGTGGTGTCGATCCAGCGAGGTTCACCGAGCATGACGGCTCCTTTGACGAGTGAAGAATGATCGTTGAGTGGTAGGTAGGCCAGTGACTGTCCCGTCGGGTGCGACTTTGATTGTCCATTTTCCTTCAGGGTCACTTACTTTCACTGTCAGTGTGCGCCCCAGTTTTGCTGCGTATTGGCCGATATAGGCGCTGGCTTTCTGGCGTGCTTCAGGAAGCGTGGGGGCTTCCAGGTAGGTGGTGAGTCCGCTGATGATTGTCTTAATCGTGTGTGATTGGTCGATTTCGACGCTGATGTGTGGCCAACTCACGGTTTCCTGCCTTTGTGGTTGAAAGTGTTGCGTCTCGAATGTGAGCTAAGTGCGCACGTGGCGCACATTCACAGCAGATAGATACTGCTGTTTGGCATTGGAGAAGCCGGTCAAAATGAGTGAACCGTTTAACCCGTGGGCGACCCCAGATGAGGATAGCCACCAAGAAGCTGAGGGTGTTCCGGCGTGCCTTCATTCGGTTGCGGTTTCTTCTTGGGGAGTGCAAGCGGGTGTTCCTGTGCCCGAAACCGCGTTGTTGGAGTCTCATTATTGTGAGCCTTTGGGGCGCGTGGGTGTTGTTGGCGTGCATGGCGGGGCGGGTACGACCACGTTAGCTCACCTGACTGGCCTGGTTGATTGCGGGCACGTGTGGCCGACGTCGTTTCCTGACGCTAATACGGTCATCTGCGTTGCCAGAACCCACATGAGTGGCTTGCACGCAGCCAGGCGCGCTGCTGCGGAAGTTTTCTCTGGCGCTGTTAGTGGTGTCCAGGTTCTCGGGTGCGTTTTGATCGCTGATGCCCCAGGTAAACGCTTGCCACGCCCTTTGGCTGAAGCCTGTCGTCTTGTGCGAGGCGCTTTTCCGCGCGTATGGACGCTGGAGTTTTCGAGTGCGCTTCGCGTGGGCGAAACACCTTCGAGGTTCCCACGCACTTTTGTTCACACCATCACTGAGCTATCAGAGCTCACCGTTGAAAGGAAACACTGATTATGAACACTGCTATGCGCGCCCTGAGCGCGCTTCTTCCGCTCCTAGACGTGACTCCGACTCCCCCTCCGGGTGCAGATTCTTTGCTCAGGGTGGTCAAGTACGTTGCCTTCATTGACGCGATCTTGTGCGCGCTCGGCATCATGATCGTTGCTGCCGTGATGGCAATTAAAAACCGTCGTGGCGAGGGCATGGAAGCAGCTAACTCGCTGGGCTGGGTCGTCGCAGCCATGATTATCTCCGGTTCTGCTGGCGCGATCGTTGGCACGTTCTTGAGTATCTGACGATGAAGGAACCTAACGCTAACGTGACGGGTGAATCCGATACAAAGCCGTCATCCACGCGCGTCGGACGCGCCGTTGTGTGGGGCTTGTTGATTGTCGGAATCGCAGGCACCTCCTTGTATGCGATCAACCATAAGAGTGATGCCCCCCAGACTGGTCAGAGCGCGCCGTCTGCTGGGGTGAGTGTGCCGAGCGGATCTACTGATTCGCCTCCAGAAGCTGGCTCGTATGATGACGCCTGCTCGTGGCTCACTGAATCTGAACTCATCCCTGATTCGACGCTTGAAGCCACGCCGTTCGTCACCAGGTCGCGCGTGACGGTGGCGGTGACAAACGCCGGGCCGTGCTCTCTTGAACCATTCCCCACCACATATGCCCATTCCCCAACAGGGGCTCTGAGTGCAGCGGTGAACTACAGCCTCCTTTTAGCTTCAGGTGGCACGGATATAGCGGACGTGCTGGAGGCTCTGCTGGTTCCAGGCGCTGACGCGGACGCAATGATCGAGCGCGCACAAGCGTCCCCGAGTCCTCGCTATGCCGGCTCGTCAGTGAACGGGTTTTTAATCCAACCGATTTCAAAGGATGAATATGAGATCGGCGTTGCTCTTGGTCTGCCAGACAGGTGGGCTTCTATCGAGCTGTGGAACCGCTTGGTGTGGACTGACAACGATTGGAAGATC
Organism: Pauljensenia sp. UMB9872; assembly: GCF_030212665.1. Taxonomy (NCBI): domain Bacteria; kingdom Bacillati; phylum Actinomycetota; class Actinomycetes; order Actinomycetales; family Actinomycetaceae; genus Pauljensenia; species Pauljensenia sp. UMB9872. The sequence goes on from NZ_JASOER010000001.1 coordinate 189,346, forward strand.
GTTCCGGTCGCGCAAGGAAGCGACATTGATATGCGTGACGCGAATGTGAAGATTCCGAACGGGTTTACCGCCTGGGATCTCCGGCTTGGGCAGTAAAGGACTCGTTGGACTATGACGATGCGGCTGCTACTACCAATGGTGGATAACTCAGACATTGGCCTTGAGGACTGTGGGTTTATCGACCTGGCCTGTAAAGCAAAGACCGGTATTTTGCGTGCTCTGTTCGACGGAATATCTCAAGGTCTTGAAAAGATGCTCGTATTGGTGGGCGACATGGTGATTTCGCCTCCGTCTTTTACGAGCGAACACCAGTCGAACGCGCAGTGGCTCGCCGGTCAGACAGAGTATCTGACAGGCATCCTTGCGGTCGTCTCCCTGATGATCGGTGGGATGATGCTGATGTGGCAACGTAAAGCAGAGCCACTCAAAGATATTCTTGCGATGCTGATTCGCCTCATTCTGATTTCGGCGGGAGGCGTGAGCCTCGTTGCACTCCTGTCCCAAGCCTCAGATGAATGGTCAGCGTGGATGCTCGATGCTGCAACAGCTGGTAGCTTCAACGACACCCTCATCGCATTATTCGCACTCAACCCGTTCAGCAGGCACTCAGGCATTCTCATGGCGATCCTTTTTGGTTTGCTCGCCATCATCGCTGGAGCCATTCAGGTCGTTCTCTTTATGATTCGCCAGCCCTTCCTCATCCTCATGGTTGGGCTCTGGCCTTTGAGTGCGGCCGCGACGAATACTGATTGGGGACGCCAGTGGTTCTCCAAACTCACGGGGTGGATTGCGGCATTCCTCCTCTACAAGCCCGCCGTGGCGATCATTTTCGCGTTGGGATTAAAAATGATGAAGCCAGACACGTCAGATATCGCTGATGGAATGTTGAACTTCATTCAAGGTCTTTTGCTCATCGGAATGTCGATGGTAGCCCTACCAGCGCTCGTGAAATTCATCGTTCCCTCAACTGCTTCGCTTGGCTCTGGAGGCGGGGGAGGCGTTGCTGCCGCCCTTGGTGGCATAGCAGGGATGAAAGTCGCGTCTGGTTCTGGTGGGGGAGGGGCGCGAGGGGCAGGCTCGTCTGGTGGCTCCCAAGAAGCCTCACCGTCTGGAGCTTCTGGCGCTGGTGATGGTGCTGGTAGTAGCGGTGGCGCGTCTGGCGCTGGTGCTGACGAGGTCGGCGCAGGTGCTTCAACGGGTGCGGAAGCGTCTGCTGGAGCAGCTGGAAGCGCCGGAGGTGCGGTTGCAAGTGGTGGCGCTGCGGCAGCTGCAGGGCCCGCAGCCCCCGTTGTTCTCGCAGCAGGTGCTGCAGCTCAAGGCGCTGTTGCGGCGGCGCAAGGCGCTGCAGATTCAGCCACTGATGGAGGCCAATCATGATTACCCCAAATGTCCCCACCCCACCCAAGGGGCCACGCACCTACGGCAATTGGCGTAAGCCAACTTCTGCTGGCCTAGGAAAGCTGTCCGGTGCTGCAACGGTCACTCTTTTTGTTGGCCTCGTGGCCACAGTCTTGACTCAAGCAATGATCGGCCTGCTGTATGCGGTCGCGGTCTTAGCATTCTTTGGCCTGGTCATGGTCGGCCTGATGATCCGCGACCGAGACAGGCTGACCATCGTCGATCGGATTGGAGAACGCATGATGTTCATGAAAGCCCGTCGAAAGAAAACCAACATCTACCGCGCGGGAACAACGGGCAAAACCCCTTTGGGCTCCTGCCAACTGCCGGGCATCGCTAGCCAGTTGCGTGCAATGGAGTACGAGGACTCCCTGATGCGTACGTTCGTCGTCGTCGAATCAGGCTCAACGTTCGCACTCGTTTTCCACGCTTCACCTGACGGGCAGGCGTTGGTTGATGAAGAAACCATTGATACGTGGGTGTCACGCTTCGGCTTCTGGCTGGCCACACTCGGCCAAGAAGCAGACCTTGCGGGCGCGCAAGTCGTCATCGACTCAGCCCCTGATACTGGTAGTCGTTTGCGTCAAGAAATCCAAACGCGCATGAAAGATGATGCTCCAGATCTTGCTCGCGAGGTGATGAATGAAGTGCAGATCGCCTACCCGACGGGGGCAGCGAACCTGAGAGTATTCATCACACTGACCTACCGCAAAGCCGGGCGCACGCGAGATGAGTTCGGTCGCCAGATGCAGACCCGCCTTGCCAATCTGACTGGCAACCTCGCGGGCACGGGCGCAGGCGTTGTCCACCCCTGTAGCCTTTTTGACCTTGCACAATTCGTTCGAACCTCCTACGACCCGGCTGCTGGCGAACTCTTTGATGAGGCGGTCATACGTGGACAATCCATTGACCTAGAGTGGAACGATGTCGGGCCGATCGGAGCTGAAGCTCAGTGGGACTACTACACGCACGATTCGGGAGTGTCCGTCACCTGGGCGATGACGGGCGCGCCCAAAGGTATTGTCCAATCGCATGTCTTAAATGCGTTGCTCGCACCCCACGCCAGGATTGCTCGCAAGCGGGTCGCGCTCATGTATCGGCCTATAGACGTGTCGAAAACCGCTGATGTTGCCGAAGCAGATTTGAACCAGGCTCTCGCCCGCGCGAACAACCAGTCGCGCCCCACTGCGCGGGCGCAGATTGAGATTGCTCAGGCACAAAAGACCGCGCAAGAAGAAGCCTCGGGCGCAGGCTTGGTGAACTTCGGTGTGGTGGTCAGCGCAACGGGAACATCGAGGGCAGAACTTGACCAGATTCGATCAACCGTGACGGCTCTTGCCGCGTCGTCGCGTTTGCGTATCCGCCCTGTCTACGGAGCCCAGGACGCGGGGTTTGCGATCTCTTTGCCACTGGGGCTCATTCCCGTCCAACACGCAGCTGTCGCGTCGATGATGGCAGGGAAGATGTGATGGGCAAGCGAACCTCAAAGAAACCCGTACACACTACGGCTCCCACCCCCTCGCGGCTTGGCTTTACCATGCCCGGCGGGGGAGCGTGGCCTCGTATGCCCGTCCACCCTGAATGGCGTGGAACCAGTATGCAAGTGTGTGGCCTCTGGCCGTTTGGCATTGGTGCTGGCGCACCGATGATCGGCGTCCCGCTGGGAACAAACCTGTTATCGGGGTCAACCGTGTGTTTTGACCCCATCAGCTGGTTTCAGCGCGCTTCGCTGATCTCTAACCCGAGTGCTTTCGTTCTTGGTCTGCCTGGTCTTGGCAAGTCCACGATCGTGCGCAGAATGATTACTGGCCTAGAAGCGTTCGGAACACACACGATGGTGCTCGGAGACTTAAAGCCTGACCATGTCAGCCTGATCGCAGCCCTGGGCGGGCAGGTGATTTCCGTTGGCCACGGATACGGAGCCTTGAACCCACTTGACCTGACGAGTGTGCGTCACGCGTGCGCCCAGCTACCTAAGAATGTGGCGACTAGCCTCATGTCGGAAGCAAAAGCGCGTCAGCTTGACCTGCTTATGGGGCTCGTCCAGCTCGTTCGCCGCAGCCGCCCATCTGAACGCGACCACTTGATCGTCTCGCGTGCGCTGAGTGTGTTGAATGACCGATCGGAGAGTCAGATCGTGATTTCTGACGTTCTCGATGTGATCCGCGAGGCTCCCACAGAAATTCGTGAAGTCGCAATGGATCGCGGGGACATGAGTCGTTATCGGCAGGTAACTGAAGATATTGAAATCTCTTTGATGACCCTGTCTTCGGGAGTATTCGGAGAAGTGTTTGGTCGAAAGACCACAACCGCGATGCGTCTGGACCGTAGCGTCGTCTTTGATATTTCCTCCATGAATGACCTCGACACTGGTTTGAAGGCTGCAACCCTTTTGGTGTGCTGGTCATACGGCTTCTCCCAGGTTGATCTCGCCCACACGTTGAGCGAGCACGGTCTCGCCCCCAGACGCCAATACCTCCTGGTGATGGATGAAGCCTGGCAGGTCATGAGAGCAGGCGATGGAATGGTTGATCGTATTGATGCTCTGACACGCCTGAACCGCGCAAAAGGCGTTGGCAACATCATGATTACCCACACCATGAAAGACCTTGAATCACTCCCCCTACCCGAAGATCGCATGAAAGCGAAAGGTTTTATCGAACGCGCCGGAGCAGTCATTATGGGAGGACTACCAGGCTCAGACCTCGCGAGCTTCGAAGAAGTCATGAGCCTTTCAGGTAAAGAACGTGAAATGGTTGCCAGCTGGTCGTCCCCACCATCATGGGACTCTAAACGTGGGGAAGTGGCAGCCCCTCCAGGGCAAGGAAAATTCCTCATCAAAGTCGGTGGCAGACCAGGTATTCCAACCCAAGTGCGCCTGACACACTATGAGCGCGAAGTCAATGATACGAACCTGCGGTGGCACCCATGAGAGGCGACAGGTATGTGCTCTGGGCTCTTGGGGCGCTCGCACTGATAACGATTCCTCTCACCCTCGCCTCGCACCTTACTTTTGCCGTATTAGGACAAGGAAAAGGCTCATGGAACCCCGTGGTTCTCACCCTCCAACTCGCCCAAGGTGGAACAGGGTTGAGCAGCAGAGGCCTCAATTTCCTTGCCGTGGTCACGCTCGTCTTCTACGCGGTCGCCTTCGCTATCGGCTTAGGAGTCTACGTTGCACGTACACCTCGCCAACGAGGCGACGAAGCTGCACGCCTGGCGGGCACGAAAGCAACGACCCAAGCTATTAGGGAAAAGAAAGTTCGAGCCAAAGCAGACAAGTTCGGGCTCGACTCTACCCACCGGCCAGGCTATCCGATTGGGCGGGCAGTCGCTGACGGCGGAGCAATCTTCGCAGACTTCGAAGCGGTCGCAACAGTCATTGCCGGACCGCGTACCGGTAAGACCACTGCAATCGCAGTCCCCATCATCTTGTCTACTCGTGGCCCCGTGCTTGCAACATCAAACAAGCGAGACATCGTGGACGCCACGATGTTCGTGCGCTTAGAGCGCACGCGTGAACCAGTATGGGTGTTCGACCCCTCATCAATCCGCAAGCAACCGGCCACCTGTTTTTGGAACCCACTAGAGTTCGTCCGCGATCAAGACCACTATGACGGGTCAATCGTTTCCCGTGCCAGCCGGCTCAGCGCAATCATGGGAGACGCAGCACGGTCTACGGACGGCAAAGGTACCTACAGTGCCTTTTGGGACGGTGGTGGCGACCGTATCCGTGGCCAGCTCATCGCGGCAGCAGCTCTAGGCGGATACACGATGAGTGACGTGTACGCTTGGGCGTCAGCAGAAGTAGACACGCGCCCCGTTGAGATTCTCCACGATGCCGGCCTTGCAATCATGGCTAAATCGTTGGAATCAGCGATCAATCTTCCCCATGAAACGCGCGGAGGAATGTGGGCGTGCGCCAGGCAAGGGCTCGAATGGGTTGAAGACCCATCATTTAATCAATGGTGGCAACCAGATGGCAGGCGAACCGAGTTCAAGCCTCACGAGTTCGTCACCACCTGCCAAACCCTCTACTCACTCTCACGAGACGAAAGCCAAGCCACTCCGTTAGTCGCAGCACTGACGGCCGTCACCTGCCTTGCAGCAGAATTCCAAGCAGAGGCGCTTGGAGGCAGGCTCGCGCTTCCTATGATGGTCGTCCTCGATGAGGCAGCAAACGTGTGTCCGTGGCGGGATCTTCCCAAGCTCTACTCACACTTTGGCTCAAAAGGCATTTGTCTGGTCACAATCTTGCAGTCTTGGTCGCAAGGGTCTGACGTGTGGGGTGAGAGCGGAATGGCTAAACTCTGGTCAGCCTCAAACATTGCGCTGTACGCAGGAGGCGTGAAAGAGACAAGTGCGCTTGAAAACTTCTCGAAAATGATTGGCGTTCACTACGTCGATCAACACTCCACTTCGACAACCCAAGGCGTGACCTCATATTCGAATGCCGTCGAGTCCCAGGAACGCCCGATCGCGAGAGTCGATGAGTTGGCAGCCCTACCTGAGTGGCGCGCATGGCTGTTCGCCACTCACGCGCGCCCACTCATGATCGAGCTTGTCCCGTGGTTTAAAACATCTGACCAAGAAGCGGTCGAACAGTCCCTTAAACGCGCGCGGTCGCATAACACCGTTAATCCACCCCACCCACACCGTTAGGAGTAGATCATGCAAGACGATACCGTTCTCGAAGAAATCAGCCAGAAAGCGCAAACAATGATGCGCCTGGCACAAGACATTGCCCAAGCCAGGCGCTTTCGCCTCCAGCAAGAAGCAATGAGCGCATCGCAAGAATCAAACATTCGTTGGCAGCACTACCGCATGGAAATTGATACTGCCAAGAGCTACATTACGAACGCTTCAAAATCGAGTTGGTGGACTGCTGCTAGCGACGATGATGTCGCGCGAATGATCTCCTACGTAGAAAAGTACCGTGGCCACGACCCCATGATTGATGAAGCCTACGAGCGAGTCCACCGCGAGGTTCACCAGCGATATCAGGTCAACCTCGACGCCCCACACGCTCATGGTGCCCACACCACTGTCTCCGATGATGTGCTCGTCAATGCTGACAAGCGCACCGTTATTGAGCCACCCAAAACCGCCGTAGAGATTCGTCAAGAACTCCACGACCTTGACTCCAGGCTCGCTCAACCCATCGCCCACGCAACACAAACACTGGCCACAATCGAGCAGACGTGGGCTAATGACGCTCTGAGCGCGCCAATCAAAAACACTCTCACCCGCCAGCTGACAGGCAACCTCAGCATCGTGACGGACGAATCTGAGAAGACAATGCTCCAAGAACGCCTGAACAGCTCGACGCTACCCAGCGAAATCAAAGAAACCTTGAGCCAGGTCATTGAATCTGCCCAGACGCTCGAAGAAACGCGCGCCCAACTCGCCCAAGCCCAACGTGAAACCAACGACGCCACCGCCAAGCTTGACCAGATGCTTCACCTCGAATCAGCAGCTCGCGATGAAGAAACCCTCGCTCGCCACCAGAGCGAACACACCGACCTGGAAGCCTCACTAGGACTTGCCAGCCAGGACGAAAAGGACGCAATGCGCGCCCGCGCCGATATGGCCACCACTGCTGCTCAGGACGCGACCGGCGATGTTGACGACGCGCGAGCACAAGCAAGCCACGCCACCACCCGTGAAGCCCAAGCGCAAGCACACTACGTTGGGACAGCCCAAACGCAAACATCCGTGCGCATCACGAAAGAATCATTCCCCACCTCAGCCCTCAAAGGCCTGCGCGCTCGCTTGGGTAAAAAGACTAGGGTATCTGCTACGCCACAGCCTCGCCCGCGCACCCAATCCACCGGACGTAGCCGATAAAACCCTTGGGAGCCTCTCATGAACGATGACCTTGAGAAAGAAAATGAACACAAAGAAGCAGGTGCGGCTACCCCCGAACTGCTCTACCCTGATGCGCCCACCTGGTTCGAGGACTACCTGTCCTACCTATACAGGCGTGACCTAGGCCGATCAACCACGCTCTGGTGCGAACGCTGGTTTGACCACCCCGAAGCCCTGACCCGCATTCAGATTCTATGGCGATCATGGGAAGCAGTCCGCCAAGGTGACGCAATGACCGGCCTGGCCGTATGGTTTGTCAACGTCGCTGACCCGATGATGCGCGAACTCTTCAGCCCCGAGGGCACATTCAAACGCTGCATTGACCGCCACGAAGTACGCACCCCCGACAAAGAACACCTGCCATTCCAGCCCTACTATGAAGAACTGCGCCAAGACTTTCATATGAACACGTGAATATCATGATCGGATATGAGTCAAGAGGGGAGTCCTAGGCTGCTTCATCGTCATTGAAGCGTTGACAACGCCTTGGTGAGAAGAAGAGGCAGGAGACGATAGAACTCGCGAACACCTGCGTCATTCAGCTCAGAGGTGTGCATGACGATGTTACGCAAATACGTGATGACTCGAAGCTCCTTTTCGTCAATCTTGTAGGAATCGGGGATTACCGTCAGATCAGGATCATCAAAGTAGGTGTTCAATGAAGATAGGAGATATCGAATACCTATGTAGGCGGGATCATCAGTCTGTCTGCGAAAATTCGGCTTTACCTTGTCATTGGCAAACAATTGCTGCTCTGCGCGTTTCCCATGCTCCACCTCCTTGCGCGCTCCCCTTGTTAAAGGGAGCTGGCGTTCTCGGATTGCTGTGCGAGCGAGGTTTTCAAGCGCGAACAGAAACTGATACTGGATACTCGCTTGCGTGCTTCCTTGACCAGCATCGTTAAGCCATTTCTTACCGATTGTGGCGATCTGAGGATCGTTTACGGTGCGCGAAATGTCATCAATCCACCTAGCGATCTCATCTTCAACTGCATGGGCGAGATCTTCAGATGCGCGTTCGACAGGACGGATACTCTCATTTTCAGCATCACCTGTCTGCTTCGATTCACGTCTCCACGAATCCCATTGTGAGGCGATCGTGCCAAGAGCTTTTGTGAGCCCGTCAAGCATTGTGTCAAACTGCTCGTTCCCATCAACGATGCCTTCTCGTGACGACGTAAAAGGATCTGCATCAATTGTGGCGTCAAGTTCATCAAAATGGATCTGCCCATAGAGGTACTGCGTGAAAAGACGAGCATCGGGGCAACGACGCAGAATATCTTTTTCACGTAAACGCCCGTTCACGTACAGATCTACTGTTAGGTGTTCTCCTGTGCCTCGAATTTGTCGATGTGATGGCTTGTGAACAGACGCGATAAAACCGTGAACTCCTGGAGCAAACACGATTTCCTGCATTCGTGTTGTTGACGGACACAACGCAAGATAAGGGTCATCGGGTGTTTCTTGTGCCCATATGAACTGGGTATGTTCTGCAAGGTCTGCAAGATCATCGACGGTGATTGGAACGTCATTGAACCGAATCTCAAAACTCTCATCACGGATCGTGTGAGTGAAGAAAAGGGCGATGAGTCTTCGAAGCGTTTCACACGTGTTGTTTTGTACTCGAACGTTTTCAAGATAGAGCGCAGTCCCATGTTGTTTCGCGCTCAATGCATCAAGTGCTTGCTGAGCGGGTGCGCCAAGCTGCACATCATGAGGATTACCGTCATTCGTGATTTGAACGTCCAGAACGGAGTTATCGATCAGACAGCCAACCACTGTCGACCCGTTTTTGACAGACGCAACGCTTACCCTATCGGCGCACGACAACAATGCCAGCTTGCCGATGCCTTTCGCTCCAATAAAAGCTCTGTTAAGCCGCGCAGAACGAGTCGTCTTGCGGTCTTTACGTTTGGAATAACCGATTCGTAAGAAATGATGCTGCAGGTCGGTAGCATCCATGCCTTCACCGTCATCAACAATCAACATTGATTGTGACTTACGGTCGTATGTGATCTCAACATGTTCAGCGTCAGCATCCCAAGCGTTGGAGATAGCTTCACCAAGAATAGTGATGAAATTGCGATACAGCTGACGTCCGAGGTGATTGAGTACCGTCAACGAAATTTCAAACGAGAAACTGGTGTGTGGAGTACTCATATGAATCCTTTAGTGTTCGGCTGCCTCATCGTTGATGACACAACTCATCATAAGCGTTCCAACGTGCTTACCGAATGGTGGGGGAACTGCATTGCCAATGAGTTTTCCTAAACGTGCCAGCCTCGGTTTCTCCCATGGTGCAATGAACTCAAAGTCACGAGGAAACCCTTGCAAGAGCGCGGCCTCGCGTGGAGTGAGCGTGCGTGGCTGTGACGGATGCCCAAAACGTCCTGAGCCGTAGTTATAAAACTCAGTGGTGATCGTTGGTCCTGGCTTCGTCCCATCTATTACTCCGTAAAACGATTGAAACGATGCTCCGCTGGCCTTTCGATGGCATGGTGCACGTAAGTCTTCAGGCCAGTCTCGCCATGTTCCCCCGGGAATAGATGCACGAATACGTGCGAGATTGATCGGAGTCAAAGCCCGAGCGTAATGCAAACGATCATGCGGATCTGCCTGTCCAGCAACAAGAGTAGGTAGTCCGCGCAGAACATCATTCACACTAGGAGCCTCAACGCCACTGTCCTCGGGAATCTCAATCGAACCGAGAGTAGAAGCTACGAGCACAAGACGACGACGTGTTTGAGCAAGACCATGCTTTTCACCTTTTAGCACCGTGTAATCCACCCAATACCCGCACTCGTGTAGCGTGAGCAGGAAACGCTCAAAAATAGGCTGAAAACGCAACGGCGCAACATTTTCCATCGTGACAAATTCTGGTCGAGTCTGACGAACCAAACGACCAAACTCATCAAGCAGATCCCACGCCTCTTCCTCACTGGTGTCCCTGCCACGTCGTTGCTGAGAAAACGGCTGACACGGCGCACAACCTGCGAGCAGCCGGTAACGCGCATTCGCCCACACCTTATTGAGATCCTTCGCCTCAACATCTCGAACGGACGCTTCAAGGAAAGGAGCGTGAATGTTATGTTCATACGCCCACTTGCACGCTGGATTATTATCTATCCCTAAAACGATGTTGATACCAGCTTGTTGAAGCCCAAGGGAGAGCCCACCAGCTCCACAAAAAAGATCGATCCCCCAAATTAGTGGCTCAGTCATGTAAACCTCAGCCCTCCTTCACAACTCACTTCGTACCCGTCATCGCCCACGAACCCGCGCACTTTCTCGTCTCTTTATCGCCCGCGCCCTTGAGGGGGTTGGGGGCGGGGACGAGGAGGTGTGCCCATCGGCGGGGGAGTGGGCGTACCTTGCCTCTTACCTTTACTTCCCAGCACGCTCAAGAAGCGGTTGGTTGCTAAGAACTCTTGTCTTGTCATGCGTCTGGTATCCCCATCAGTCCTCACCCCATCAGCCTCTGGCTGGGGTGTGACAGTGTTAATGGGCGCATCAGTTTCCACAACAACAGGGCGCTCCAAGACTGCAACATTCGCCTGCTTTCGACCCTGAGCTGCTTGCGAGCGACGCTCGGCAATGTAGGCACGAAACTCATCGGCAGCACTCAGGTCGTGCATATCCCACGCGCTCTGTACGTTCGAAATCTCGCCAATGATACGCAACGCAGTATCACGTTGTTTTTGGTAGCGCACCGCTTCGCTGAGCGCCATGGAAATCTCAATCATGGACGCAGCAATAGCTACACCACGATTGTGTTTACCGAACGCTCGGCTTGCGCGCAGAGCGCGCACGCCATTACGAACTGCTAGCGATGAAACCCGATGTTGACGAGGGTCATCTTTGAGTTGAGCAAGACGCCCAAACGCGCGCGCAGTCGCAGCGATATGAGGGTGAGTGTTGCCCATATCAAAGGCAAGCGCAGCATACGCGCCTGCTAGATCGCTTGCGACATTCGCTAAACCAACTCTGTCACCAGGAGTGAGCGCACGCAATCGTTCAATCGTCTCAACCGTCAAATCAGCAATCGCTCGATCATAATTGCCACCATGCTTCGGGCGATCAGGCGGCGTAGTGCGTTCGGTATGGTGCCATAATTCCAGCGCCTCACGGCGAGTATGAGAGTAGTCATGCCAGTTCTGCCTCATGCGAGGCAACGTCAAATCGTAAGCAAGACTCGACCCGCCATACCACTTTGGTTCACCACCACTCCTGGGACGCAACGCAACAGAATAGCCGACCACAACACTGGTATCACCACGAGCAAAACGGGGACGGAAGATAACATCTTGACCACGCAACTCACGCAAAAACTCTGCTTCAGTCGTTGCAACAACAAGTGCTGCACGCACTCGAACTTCTAAAGCTTCACGATCCGTTAAGTCTTTACCCTCACGCAACGCAGCCGCTTGCTCAGCCGGCTGAATACCTTTACTTCCACGCCCATGCTCGCGCGAATCAAGAATCTCCAACCCATACTTATGCTCAAGCACATTAGCAGTGTGCTGAGCGCGAGAGTAGTCATTCCACGTGCGTGAAGGACGACCATCTTCGCGCACCAAGTTGAGCGCAATATGAATATGATCGCCACCATTCTTCGTCACACCGTGGCGTACAGCGACCCACCTACACGGATTATCATTTGGATCATCAGGGTCAGCAAAACCCATCTCACGAACAAAATCAGTCGCAATACGCGCCCACGTTTCATCACTCAAAGGACGCTCATCAGGACGCAACGACAAGGACACGTGCCACACGTGATTAGGACCTTGCCCATCGTCACGATACTGCTCGTTCTCATAATCCCATGACGTACGCTTACCCATCATCGACGTACCATGAACACGCCTATCAAGATCTAAAAGAGCCCCAGCATGCAATGCTTCCTCATGGGTTAAAGTCCTATTCCCAAACTGAAACATCAACGAACTTGAACCAGCAATAATGTGCTGATCCTTGTGCTCGTTCGCCCGCCCCTCACCTAAAAGATAAGCCAACAAACCCACCGTGTTACCGCCACGAGTAATGTTAGGCATCATAGAAGATCACTAATCCGCAAACACAGCTGCTCAACCTTAGTCACTTGCTTACGCACCTGACGAGCAAGCGAATGAGCTTCACCCGGAAAAGCATGCTCAGCATTAGCCCAATGAGCAATCTGATTAAGATTCGTCGCCTCACCCTGCAACTGACGATTGAGTTTCAACAACTCGCCCATCAACTCACGTAAAAGCTCACCATCAACTTGCGTTACAGGCGGACGCAAACACTCCAACAAATAACGCGTCATCGTACGCCCAGCTTTACGCGCACTCACACGCAACAAAAGATAATCATCAACCGGCATATTCAACCGAAACGTCTTTACCCCCTTCGCGTTCGCCGCCTTCGAAACCTTACGCACCGGAGGCAAACGACGCTCACGCGAATCACTCATTCGCCCTCCAACCAATAAGCCAGCGCAGCGACCCGAAAGGGACACCAAAACGGCCAGCAGAACAAGCCCGCCGTTTTCAAGCATAATCTTAGCATAAGATTGTATAGCTTGCTCCTCAATCAGCTACGATTAAGGATACACCCTGTGAATGTGCACGTGAGCATTTACAGGAAAATACAGTGGTGCGCACCCAGTGTGCACCTCCTTATTTCGCGCGAGTTTTTAGCCCGCACTATGAGCGTGCACCTATACTGGCGCTCATGGATATGAATGAACGCGCACAACGCATTAAAGACACTCTTACTGCCGGCCTTGAGGCCAGGCACCGTAGCCTAGACACACTCGCCTACGCGGCAGCCGCTTTGGAACACGCTAGGGAAGAATATGCACGCGCCTGGGCGCAAGCGACAGCGGTTGGTTGGCAGGAAAACGAACTCAATAAAGCCGGACTCACAGCCCCCGTGAAACCTAAAACACGACGCACCTCAAAACGCCAAACCCGCATATCACAATCGAACACTAACGAGGTTCCCGAACAGTAACACCTAGGCGCACACACAACACAAAGAGGGTCGAACACCATAGTGTCCGACCCTCTTTGCGTAGCGGGAGTGTTAGCGTCCCCGAGCTAGCCCTCGCGCACTCTGAGCGACCTTAAAGCCACTCACGTGAGCGGCCGCCGGGTGAAACGAACCAGGGCGCGAACTACCCGCACCCTGCTCCAACATCGTGACAAAACGCTGCGCATCACGCTCTACACCACGTGCAACAACCGGTTTCACACGACGCATCTCCAACTCATCATCCACACTAATGAACCGTTCAACACGCGCTCGTTCATGAAACCACTTATCGGTGCGCACATGCCAGTCACCGGGATATCCGCACCGCTCCAACGTCCGCCGGCTTTCGATCTTCACACTCATCGTGCCTTTCAACCGAACGTAGCCAACATCCCCAGTCAGTGAATTACCGAGCGCAACATGTGGATCTGTAAACGTCACCGTCTTGTCGTGGAAATCATCTGGAATGAACTCTTGAAACTTGCCATGCCAAACAACATCAAGATAGACACCTTCATGAATTTCACTCAACGCGCTGTCCTCGATCAGGTGCGCCACCTCATATTTGTTCAACTCAACATCGATACCAGCTGAAGCCAAATACTCACTGAGGGCCTCACCGACCTCGACGAGACCTTCTCTCCATTCAACTAGGCCGTTCGAAGCGGTGGCATTAACGTCCCTAGCCTCCTTAATGTCGTCATAAATGTCTTCAAGACTTCTTCCAGGAAAACCTTGAACTGGAATACGCAAAAACGTTGCATCAGTGTGACGAATAAGGTCATCAAAGTACACGTACTCACCATTGTCCATTAACGCAGTATCGATCACCTCAAACTGCTCCTGGGTCATCGCGTCAACATCAACTCCCGCCTGCTCGGCGAGGGAAATCGCTTCCGCCTCGCGCGCCCGCACCTCGTTGTTCCATACCCAGTTAAAGGATGGCTCATCATGTGGGTTCAAACCCGATAAAAGAATGTTGACCCGCTCATCCGACAGCTGTGCACTGTCATCAACAAAACCGTATTGGTGTGGCTCGCGCGCGTTCACCAGCGCCTCTACAACCCCATCAACTAACGCCGCTATCCGCGCCTCCTCCTCGCCCACATCGTGCCCAGCTTCAACGCTGAGCGCCACCAATCTGTTGAACTCGTCAATCACTGCTTTCATACGCTCAGGCCTAAAACCATCCCACCGCACATCAAAACCCTCACCGCGAACCTCAATCACCGGCACACGCTGGTATCCCCACTCATCACGCACCCTCGTGAACGCGCGTCTATCTTCAGTGACATCAACCTCCCTAAAAGCAACGCCCTCCTTCGTAAACTTCCGCTTCGTCGCATCACACTGCGGACAATTCGGCTTTGAATAAATGGTGACGTCCATCGGACTCCAACCCCACTTTCATATAGGTGTCAAACACTGTCACCTACATGTGGAATGTGCGCGCAAACAGTTCACTCACGCGCAACAAAAGACACCCGACCACCAGGACGTGCGTCCTGCCTCCCAGCGTCCGGTGTTATCGCGGTGCGTGCGTGCGGGCATAGGCATGTGGGGGCAAAGTCTGGATGCGGAGAGGAGGTTAAGGCGGTTTGACGCATTCGAGTGTCCGTCAATAACATGTGTTTCGGGTAGCAGTTCCTTTGCGGACCACGCGCCAACTCCGGAGGGTAGCCTTGGGCTACCCTCCGCGTATGTTGGGTCGAGAATCTGGCTTCCAACGCAGGACAGGCCTGTCAGCCCTAAAGTAATCAGGCACACACGTAAATGGTGCACTCCATGCAAGCCTCGCCTACCCGGCACGGCGCTCATTTGACCCAGAGCGTTCGCGATGCCATGAGTACGCCGATTGGGCCTTTTGGCTAATGAGGTTAGATCCAATTGGCTTGTACGCCGGGGGTGATTTCCTGAGTGCGAGGAACGTTAATCGTTGGCCCGTAGATGATGGTTTCTGTCCCGATATGACTGTTTTGTGCGGTATGAGCGAGGTTGAAGCGAGCACAACGTTCGGCTCCATATAGATCTTGCCAGATGATTTTTTCATCATCGTAGGTGAGAATCCAAGGGTATGGAGCGCTCAGAATTTTATCGGCGAGGGTTTTGTGGTCGTCAGCATTGAAGGCGTGGAGATAGAGCTTGTTCCCTTGGACGACGTATGGGGGGTCAGCGTAAACAAAGATGTTGTCCTCGTAGTGCTCGATACTGTCAAGGAAATCGAGCGCGTCAAGCTCGGTCACGGTGATGTGGTCGGCTAATTCTTGGATGCGTTTGATGCGCGAGATGAGTCCTTGTTTGTTGTAGCGGGAATCGATGAGCCATCTGCCGGTCTGGTTGAGTCCACCGATGGGGCGTGCGGTGAGGATGCCAGATCGGTTGGTGCGATTGAGGAAGAAAGTGGCGAAGCCGAGGGCGAGATCGTCTCCATTGGGGCCCGCTTCAAAGATTGCGCGCTGTTCGTGCCATTGACTGATAGTGACCTTTGTTGTTTCGATGCGCTGGATGAATTCATCGGAGTGAGTAGTTACGGAGCGCCAGAAGGCCGCGATGCCGGGGTGGATATCATTGATGTGGATGTGGGAGACGTATTCTTCGTCGAGGAGGCGTAAGGCTGCGCCAGCGCCTCCGGCGAAGGGTTCTGCGTATCGGGTGGGAACGGGGTCCTGGATAGCGAGGAGCTGGGCGAAAAAGGGTGCGAGGCGTACTTTTCCACCGGGGTATCGCAGGGGAGATAGATTCCTCATGAGGCTAATGCTGTTAGATTTACCCTTCCGTGGCCACTGGACGCGCCGGTTGCGACAGAGACTTTTCCATGGCCACGAGCATTGGAGTGAAGAGCTGGTTGAAATGGTCGACTTCGTTGCCTGTTCTGATCTTAAGGAAGTCATGCGGGTGCGCACCTAGCGTGAGAGTATCTCCGCAATCGCTCTCGTGCTCAATGTCTTGCGCTCAACAATTCGCTGGACGCTAGACTCAAGCCAGACACGTGAAACGGGGAAAGGGGCGTACATGATTGAAATGAAGCAGGCTTTCGATCCTATGGTCTACGACGCTCTCTTGGAACTGACTACCCGTATCGGTGGTCAATATGTCGAGTGGGAGCGTCAAGCTACGGCTTTGGAAGAACAAGAACATTGGAAACAAGCCGGAATTGCGTTGCGTGCCCAGGTTCGTGCTATCGACCCCGATGATGTTGCGGCAATTGAAGCTAAGCGCTTAGAACTCCGTGAACTCTTCCACTCTCTGCCTGAAACGCCTCCCGCAGTCGTCGTGTAATGAGCGTAGAACTACCAGCAGATGAGCTGAGGAAATTTTTTGAATCGTAGATTCTTCCCGACTATTTGCTCGCTCAGAGCGCTCGCGACTCCAAACGTTCCCTGACACGTTTAACTTCTTGGGTAGACTAGAACGCGTTCTATTTGCGTAGACGCTGAACGTTGAGGAAGTATGAAACCAACTTTTATTGACCTGTTTGCAGGTATCGGTGGAATGCGTCTGGCGTATGAAAAGGCCGGTGGCCGGTGTGTTTATTCAAACGAATGGAACAAGTTTTCGGCGCAAACCTATGAAGCAAACTATGGGGAAGTGCCAGACGGTGACATCACGCAAGTGAATGCTCGCCAGATTCCTGACCATGACATTCTTGTAGCTGGTTTCCCGTGCCAGCCTTTTTCGATCGCAGGCGTGTCAAAGAAGCAGAGCCTTGGGCGTGAAACGGGGTTTAAGGACAAAACGCAAGGAACTTTGTTCTTTGATGTATGCCGTGTGATTGAAGCAAAGCGCCCTAAAGCGTTTATGTTAGAGAACGTCAAGAACCTAAAGTCGCATGACAAGGGACGCACATTCAAAGTCATTATGGAAGCTCTTGACGAGCTCGACTATGAAGTGTTCCATGCAGTGCTTGACGGACAAGCCTACGTCCCTCAACATCGCGAGCGAATCATTCTCGTTGGTTTTGATCGCAAACGTTTCGGGGCTGACATTGACTTTGAGTTCGCGCTCCGTCCGCCCAAACGTAAGCCAGTTCTTGGCGACATTCTCGAAGAAGAAGTCGATGACAAGTACACTCTGACGGATCGACTCTGGTCGTATCTGCAAGGTTATGCTGCCAAACATAAGGCTGCTGGTAACGGCTTCGGCTTCGGTATGGCCAAGCTTGATGGTGTGACGCGCACATTGTCTGCGCGTTACTACAAAGACGGTAGTGAGATCCTGATTGCGCAAGAAGGAGCGAACCCGCGTCGCCTGACACCACGCGAGTGTGCTCGCCTACAGGGTTTTCCTGAGTCTTTCGTTATTCCTGTTTCTGATACTCAGGCATATCGTCAGTTCGGTAACTCCGTTGTTGTTCCGCTCATGACTGATGTTGCTAGGCTAGTAGTCAAGATGGTTCGTGAGATCGAATGAGACATGATGGGCGAGGCGATAACGGCAGTGTTGGAAGGCGAGCGCGCCTTTTGTAAATTCTTGGCTGCCAATGACACTCGCGCATCTGGTGCGCATCAGTCGGGCTTTTATATGCCCAAGACGGCTGTGGCGATCATGTTTGATGCTCCATGCGAACGTGGTGCAAACGATGAGCGTTGGGTTGATATTGACTGGCCTGGCGGTTTGCGCACGCATAGTCGGTTCATTTATTACGGTCAAAAGACACGCAACGAATACCGGCTGACCCACTTCGGGAGGGGTTTTCCTTTCCTTGATGCTTCATACACGGGGGCATTGTTTGTTCTCGTCGAGTTTGATCGCGAATCGTATAAAGCGTTCATTCTGAACACTGATGATGAAATCGAAGAGTTCTTATCGGCCTTTGCGCTTACCCCTGAACAGACCGGTCGGCTCATCGATACCGCTGAAACTTCCCAAGAACGAGAGACACGCGCGTTTGATGCGTTTATTCAAGGGCTGACGAGTGATTTCCCTACATCTGCCGTCATGTCAGCAGCTGCGCGGTCGATACAAGATGATCTGTACAATCACCGTGAATTGATAGAAACCAACCCAGACCAAAAGTTGCTTGACTGGACGAACATAGAATATCGACTCTTCAAAGCTCTCGAATACGCGCGTTATGAACCATTCCTCAAAGGCGGGTTTTCATCAGTTGATCTCTTTGTCGAAAAGGCTAACCAAGTCTTGAACCGTCGCAAATCGAGGGCGGGTAAGAGCCTTGAAAATCATCTCGAAGCACTTTTTACTGGCAACTCGTTAGACTTTGAAGCCCAGGCGACAACCGAGGGAAATAAACGCCCTGACTTCCTTTTTCCTTCGTCAGCTGCCTATCACGATTCCGCCTTTCCGACAGAACGCCTGATTACCCTAGCGGCAAAGACCACCTGTAAGGACAGGTGGAGGCAGATTCTCAATGAAGCTGATCGCCTCAAAGGGCGACCTCTGTATCTTTGCACTCTCCAGCAGGGAGTCTCACAGGCTCAAATGGATGAAATGACTGCCGAACACGTCACGCTTGTTGTTCCCAAGCCGTATTTCACTGCTTTCCCGCGTGATCGCAGAGATCGATTGATGTCCCTCCACCAGTTTGTTCATCTTGTCAAAAACAAGTGAACTCGAATGCATACAAATCCCCCGGAAGAAAAACTGAATACATCAGTCCAACTTCCGGGGGACAGTTCAATCGCGCATGGGGAACACGCCCTTTTGGGGGCACGCCACCTAGCGAGTATTAGCGGAATGTTCCACGGCTAACGTCGCTGGCTTTGGGGCGCAGACTCGTAGGGGGCGTGGCCGCATGTCCGCTGCTTCTGGTGTGTTTGCCAGCTGCCTGGCAAGTAATATCCAAGATTCGCGCTGAGGGTGAGGTTCTGGGTTGGTTTCGTTGAAGAGTGCGCAAATATGAATGCTCTTTGCGGAAAATTTGTGGGTTGAGATAGCCAAGTACAGCTGTCCCGTTTCCGCCAGTGGGAGTATCAGAATTAATCGCATTGAGCGGATACTCTTTGTACCAGTAGCGCGCAACAGCGCTCACGTGTGATGGTGTGCGCCAACTGCTCGCAACCATGTATGCCGGTTCACTGGTTTTCAGCTCATCAGGCAGACTGTCATGCTGTTCTTGGGTGAGTAAAACGAACGATAGACCGCCCACGAACGTTACTGATTCAATCCCGTTCTTCGCTCCGTAAATGCTTTCTCCGCGATTAGTCCATTTCAAAGGCGTTGCTTTCGATAGATCTTCGCCACCAATTCGGACGTTTGAAGCGTTAGCTTCTTCGACCGGTGTAGCGCCGACGGCGTCTGGTGCTAGGCGGGGCGTAGTCAGTTCAAGAGCCCCGAATTGAACGTGGTCATCAGAATAGGTGTCGAGTGCCTTTTCTCTTCGAGAAACGTAGTCCGCGTCGCTACTAAAGGTTTGCCTGTCAAGGACAAACCGAGCAATTCGAGCGTTCGCGCTGATATTCCACTCGTCTTGTCCTGGTTCGCGGTACATGAAGTGCCTGGTGCCTGTAGCACCTGCTCCCTCAGCAGCACGAGAATATGAGCTGAAGGCCACTTGCTGGTGTTGGTCTGTGGAAAGCACCGTCCATTTAGACCCGTCCTCATAAGTAGCTAGGACAATAGAGTCTCCGTTTGCCCCGTATGGCACGAGGGTCGAGGATTCGATGGGACTGTCCCTCCATGTTTGGGGAGCTCGATCATCAGGACTGGCAACACTGCTTGTTAGCGTGGTAGTCGTTTCAATGACCTGTGAAGCATCATCGGAGGCTCGCGCGTCACTTGCGGGGGTGTTCATGCGTGTGAAGAATGCTCCGTTGAACAACCCATTGTCGACCGTTTCGAGGTCGCTGGTGCGCTCTTCAAGATCTTTGAGGTCAAGAATTGTTGGAATGCTATGTCCTTGATGGGTTTGAAGTGCAAGTACTCGAGTCGATGGTAGTGGGCCAATGATCGCGTGAACATCGACCCTCCATGTGTCGCCGCCTGCGTATGAAGCGCTCGCAGGGGGAACGCTGAGACTTTCAGCTAGGGGAGCGTGAGTGATAATCGCCTGCGCGTCTTCCACCCCCCAGACCGGCCACGTGCTCATGCCCGTGTAGAACCCCTCGTGTTCGTCGCTAAAACGGAGTTGATTGTTCAGATCGTGTTCAAGATCAGCCTGAGCAGTATTTACCCGTTGAGACTGGTAGTTGGCCTCATACTCATCAACGAGCCTGGTCAGGCGTGCGAGCTCTGTCTCAGCATCTTCGAGTTGCTTTGCTTTAGAGAACGGAGTCGCAATAAAAGCCTGGCGCTTGTCGATTTCTCGGGTGAGTTGGTCGTGTTTTTCCTCTAGCGAAGACAGCTTTTGAGGCAATGACCCAACATGGTGTTCAAGGCGAGTAATCAACCCGATATTGTTGCCTTCTAGCACTGCGTTTAAGTCGAGGGTGACGCTAAAAATCTTCTCGCGTACGCCTTGAATCGTAAATTCAAGACAGGGTGGTTGGGTTGGGCTCTTGCCAAGCGCGCGTTTGCATTCAAGCGTGATCCCACCGAGGGTAAGACTCATCGGGGTGCGCAAAAATGCGTGCATTTGGTGGCCGTCGCGTAGAGCTTCAATTGCCCAAGTGTTTAAGCCTGTAGTGAGCTGAGCATTCAGATACGCAACCGCGCTCTTACGATCGCGGATGAGTTCGCCTGCGCGCCCTATCATCGCGAATGCGTCACCGCTTGTTGGCCGCAGTTTTCCTACCAGTTCTTTCGCTAGGGGCAGGGCGCGCTCGATGTTATTCAACAGCGTCTGATCGCGAGCTAGGCCAGCTCGCTGGTTCATCACCATGCGACGATGCGAGGCTTTGTCGCGTTTGAAGCGAGCAACATCTGCTTCAACCTTGGTGCGCTCAATAATGTGCGGATTACCGGTTGC
This sequence comes from Pauljensenia sp. UMB9872, assembly GCF_030212665.1. Lineage (NCBI taxonomy): Bacteria > Bacillati > Actinomycetota > Actinomycetes > Actinomycetales > Actinomycetaceae > Pauljensenia > Pauljensenia sp. UMB9872. The sequence continues at coordinate 210,493 of NZ_JASOER010000001.1, forward strand.
CACTGCCTTAGTTTGCGCGAACCCCATTTCATCGGTGAACTCGTCATCAAACACTCGCTCGCCAGCTTTTCCGCGCATAACCTGAGAGATCATTTTTTGCTTACGCTCTAGGGCCTGCCACATCACCGCGTCATACGATTTTTCGGCAACGTAGCGGAAAATTGACACCTGGCTGTTCTGGTTACCAGCACGGATAATGCGTCCCTCACGCTGGGTAATATCAGCAGGCCTCCACGGGGCGTCAACATGATGAAGTGCAACCGCGCGAAGCTGAATGTTCGTCCCCGTGCCCATCTTGTCTGTCGAGCCGATGATGACCCTGACTTGCCCCTCACGACAGCGCATAAACAGATCTTCTTTTTGCTCATCCGTATTCGCTTCGTGAATGAACGCAATCTCATCACTCGGTATCCCCATTTCAACAAGGTTGTCTTTAATCTCCTGATACACGTTCCACTCGCCGTTGCCTTTAGGGGTGGACCGGTCAGAGAAGATCAGTTGAAGGCCACCAGGCAGACTCATCTGCTCGCCAGATTTATCAACGTAGACACGATCACTGGTTTCGTTATAAATGCGCACAACGTTTGCTGCAATCGTTGAGGCTTTCGTGATGCTCCCAGGATCGTAATCAACCAGGCGCAAGTCAATTGCTGCTTGCCGACCATCATTAGACAGCTTGAGCCAGTTATCTTCACTCGGTTCGACGCTACCAGAATGAATCTTGTCTGCCCGATCGGACAGAGTCTGGGAGAACGCTTCCATCTCAGCGCCTGCGGGGATTGAAGCGATTTCTGGGGCGTGTTTCCCCTCAGAATTAACGTGCACAATAGGGCGAGCGATGTCGAGGTCTTCACTCATTTTTACGTCAGCTACCTGCCCCCAGATGCTCATAAACTCCGGGAGATTCTGAAAACGGGCAATACGAGTGCGAGCTTTTAACTTACCGGTCGCCGTGATCTCCATGTCGTGCGTCTCCTGAGTAAAAGCTCCAGCAAACGCATCAAACTTAGCGATTCCCGCGTCCCGGAGAAGATCAGGCGAGAGATAACGCAACATCGTGTGTGACTCAGCAATCGAATTCGCGATCGGAGTACCTGTGGCTAGGGTCAGGTAATGATCGGGATTGATCGTGCGCAGATAGTCAATCTTCATATGCAGATCGCGTGCCCGCCCTGAGTCTTTAGAACTCATGCCCGAAAGGCTTGTCACCACACCAAGATTCTTGAAGTGGTGAGCTTCATCAACCATCAGATAGTCAATACCAAGTTCTTCAAAGAACAAGCCTGTGTCCTTGACCTTGTTCACTTCTTTTTCAAGATCAGACTGGAGACTCTTAAGACGTTTCGTCAGCTGGCTCACCGAGTAATTGCGCTCAGTAGCGTTTTCTAAAGCTTCTTCAATCTCTTCGATTTCAGCGGACAGATACGCTCTGACGCTACTAGGCTTCATGCCGATGAGCTTAAAGTGAGATTGAGTAATCACCACACCGTCTAGGTCATGCGTAGAGACTCTCGCGAGGAACTCTCGCCGTGCCTGCGCAGTCTTCAAATCTTCCTTGTCAGTAATCATCACGCGCGCGTTCGGATACGCCTGTTGCCATTCATTCGCGACCTGCAAGAGCATATGGTTTGGCACCACGATCATGGGCTTTGATGCCAACCCCAAACGTTTGAGCTCCATTGCTCCCATAATCATTTCGAGGGTTTTGCCTGCACCGACTTCGTGGAACAAGCCGACGGTCGGTTCAGACACGATTCGTGCAACGGCGCTGCGCTGATGTGAATATGGTGTGATGTCAGTATTCAAGCCTGGGAGTTGAAGGGCTTGCCCAGCACGCTCATAGCTGCGTTGAACGAAACTATTGAACGTATCGTTGTAGCGTCGAGTGAGGTCTTCGACGCGCTCAGGTGTAGACCAACAAAATTCGATGAAAGCCTCGCGCATTTCCTCCAGTTTTGAGTGTGCTTCAGCCGTCGCAGTGACATCAACATACGTGGTGCCGTCAGAATCCTTTGCCGTGATAGTAACGTCTGTATGGTTAAGCAAAGCTTCAAAAATGCGGTCTGCGTTTCCCCGGTTCGACACTGACCAGCGTTCAAACGCGCCCGTCCATGCGCGCCGTTTACTAATACTCCAATGAGCATTACTCGGGTTGAAAGTCACGGCATCGTCATTGCGATATGGCAGATCGCAGATAACACTGTAATAGAACTCGACGTGAACACTTCGCCCAAGCCAGGGTGCCCCAGGAGTGATCTGAATATCCTCCAATGGAATATCAGCAGGCAGAGCCTGTTTTAACGCTTCGACATTGGCTTCAAACACACTATCTAGAGCACTTGCCTCATTAGCACGCGCGAGTTTGGCACGAACGTTGCCTGCCAGATATTCTTCGCGAGCAACAAGCTCATCGGGGCACCCTGGCGTTCTAAAAACAAGTCGTTGTTCCAGCAAATCAGCAAGAACAGCATCACGATCAGAATCTAAAAGATACGCAATCCGATCGACATCGACTTTACCGGTCTGATTGAGCGACAGTGCGAGAGCATCAGAGAGAGTATCCGCGCCAAGAATCTGCGGAGTAACACCGATAGTGCGCCTGGTCAGAATGTCAGCAGGCGAAGCCTTCTTTTCTTCAATGTCATAGTCCTCGATCGCGAGCGTCACCGCAGCGTAAGGGTCTTTACGGAACGCAGCAATGACCTTTCGCACTTGCTCAGTTGTCGTGATGATGGGGTTGCCGTCCTCATCTTTCTCCCTCGTGCGACGCGAGACGTACTTTCGTTCGTTAATAGGGCCGAAGCGATCAACGTGTGCAAGGTAGGACTCCCTGAGAGCCTTTCGTTGAGCCTCAAGCTCAGGCGTATCGACCGTACTGGTGGCATCAGCATTCACTAATTCAACGGTCTGATCGCGTAGAGCTAACAGTGAAGCCATCTCAGCACGATCTTTTTTCGCTACCTTGTGCGCCTGGAGCCCGTGCGTGGTCTGGATTGAGAAAGACCCATCTTCATTCTGGCTAATATGTCCGAGCTGACGGCCGTCAATGACGTTGCTGGCCTTCGGGGCGGTGGTTGTGGGGCGAGTAAAGGTCAAACCACGCTCTACAGCGCTTGCAACAACAGTCTCTAACGCGCGAGAAAGCTCGTTACCTACTTCAGAAAGCGAAGGCGAGGTGACAGTCAGATTCACCGTAGAATTCATACCCAATTGGGCTGACAGTGCGCCGAGAACACGCTCAGGGTAACGATCAAAATACGTATTCATCGTCACGGAATGCTCACCAAAAAAGCGCGGCGTCGAGCTCTCCCAGTCAAAAGGCTGGGGTTCTTCCCCGTCGGCGCGCCGACGGAAAATCAATACGTCAGTCAAAGCCTGCGTATCAGCTGCCTCATCATGAGCACCAGTGGGCAGGCGCACCGCTCCAACCAGATCTGCACTCTGATACAGGTATCGTCTGAAAGCAGGGTTTTTAGCGTCGAGCGTCCAATGTGAAGAGATGAGGGCTACAAGACCACCAGGGTGGGTTAGAGCAACAGACTTAGCAATAAAGTGATTATGAATCGGAAAATGCGACGGATTGTATGTATCGTCGCGCACCTGAAAATTACCGAACGGCACATTACCGATCGACACGTCGAACCACGCCCCGTCAGGGCGAGTATCCCCGAAAGACTCATTGAGAATCTTCGCATCAGGGTAGAGCTTGCTCGCAATCCTTGCTGTCGTAGAGTCAATCTCAACACCCACCATGTCAAAGCCTTCAGGGGCTCCGCCAATGAAATTGCCAGACCCGCACCCAGGCTCCAACACTCGCCCGCCATCGACCCCAAGTCCGCGTACCGCATTCCACATCGGTGCAACAAAAGCAGGGTTCGTGTAGTGCGCACTCAGAACACCCTCGCGCGCCAACCGGTACTCCTCTTGACCCAAAAGAAGACGCAAGCCCTCACGTTCAGCCTGCCAATCCTGACGTTTTGGATCGAAGATGGAGCCCAGTCCTCCCCACCCTGAATACTTCGCGAGCGTTTCCTGCTCACGCTCATCCGCGTCCCGATCACCGAGCTCATCGAGCAAACGAATTGCCTCAATGTTCGCGCGCGCACGCGCTTTCGCGCCTTGGGGGACAACAAGATGAGTTGCCCGCCAGCGGGGAGGGGTCGTGCGTGCTTTTACGTCAGCGGGAACAGTGCCTTGTCCGCTTCGGTTTCGATCAGCGTCAGGTTCTTGTCCAAGACTTCGCCCACCCACACCGGCTCGTGCATTGAGCTCGGAATGTTCTTCCGATCGTCCTGAGCCCAACCTTTCAGGAAATGAAGAAGATGAGCCCAAGGAAGAACTGGCTCCCATTCGGGACTGCGCAGCTCCAACAACTCTTGTTTCACGTCCCTGAGAGTCATCTGCCAATACTTCATCGGCCGTCGCTCCCACCACGTCTCCTCGTTGATATCCATCAACGGAATCTTTTTGTCGATCGTTTCGATCAGCAGTTCGCTCGCCAGATTCAACACGAGCCTCTCGTAGAACGGCTGAATCTGTTCGATTGTTTCGAGTAGATCCTGCAGGGTGTCCTTCTCGTCGATCGTCAGTCGTGCCTGCCAGTAGGCTTCGCCCTCTTCCTCCCACGCGTCCTCGCCGATCAGGTCGATGATTTCCTGATCGTTGCACCCCTTCATCGGGTCGATGCTCAGATCCTCCCCGAGCGCTGTCGCCTCCCACGTCTGTTGATTCTCGCAGATCGTTTTCAACGGCTCGGGTAGAGGGCACTTCAGTAACTCGAGTCTCGCCAGTTCGCCACCGTTGATCGCTTGATACACGTCCAGGTTTTCGATGTTCATGTTTTGCTCCTTCAAAGAGAAAATCTAGATCAAACAAGGCTGGCTGAGGCTCGAATGAGCTTTTTCGTTGTGAAGCCACTGGTCACTCCTTATAAACGTCGGATTTATAAGGAATGTGACCAGTGCGCGCACGCGCGCACTCTCACCAACCAGTCGCTTCAGCCTGAAATTATCCAACCTTTCACAATAACACGCACACGAAGCTACGCATAGTCAAGTTTTTTCGCTGTGAGCAACGTGAGCGCTCGTTCCACATATCAGTATTCAGCCTTGTATTAAGTACTTGTGGAGCTCTTGTGAACCCGTCAGATGAAGCTAAGATCCGCCAGATCATCTCCGCTCATCCGCGCCAGCCGATCATGTTCTCCTTAAGCGACGGCCAGGCAGCATGTATCAATCCTGACGGCACTGTCACGATTGACGGGCAAGACGTAAGGCTTGAGCATCTAAGTCCAGCCGGTGTTAAACCAGATGGCTCACCACAACCAGAAGAGTCAGACTCACTCGAGGATATGGGCGCACGTATTCGCCAGCTCGAACAACGCAACGGCGAGTTGGAAGCAGCTCTCGCATCAGCGCTCAATATTCGCCGCAGCGATACTGACGCTCAGATTCAAGCTCTTACCCGCCGGTGCGACGAAGCGCATACCACGCTCGCGCATGAGCGTGACCAATGGCGTGAGCAGGAAACAAGATTTCAAGCTCTGATCGCTGACCTTACCGCCCAGGTCGAAACCCTCACTTCTGAGCGCGCTTCCACCGAATCAGAGCTGAGGCGAGTACACGCGGCGTATGAGCAAAAAGAAACAGATGATGCCACAACGACCCAGCTTAAAGCTGAGCTTGCCCAACTCAAAGAGGCGCTCACTGCTGAGAAAACCGAGCGCGCCCAGCTCGCCTGCGACCTCGACATCGCTCAGAGCGAAACCGAGAAAACCCGAGCACTCCTTGTGAGCGTGGAACAGGAAAAGCACGCTCTTGCACTGTCGCTCAAAGAAGAACAGGGGCGTATTTTCGACCTCGAAAACACAATCACTCGCCTGAATGCCGACATCGTCGCAAAGGCTGCCGAGATTGCGACCCTAGATGGCCACGCGGGCGAAATACTCCAACAAAACGAGCAGTCTGAGCAACAAATCGCAACACTGAGAAGCGAAAACGACCAGCTCGCAGGCGAACTATCACAAGTAAAACATGACTTACGCCAAGCTCTTAGCGCAGCTGAACAGACCAATGTCGAAGCCGAGCGCGCACGCTTCGCCCTTGAAGCCCAGCTTAAAGACTCAACTGATGAGCGCGACCAGCTCGCCCAAAAGATCGATGATCTGACACACCAGCTCAACGCGCGCCCACACCGAGCCGACCTCGAAGAACTCCAGGCCAACATTAGCGAACGCGAGGCCGAGATCGCGAACCTACGCACCCAGCGTGACACGCTCACCGAGCGCGTTGAAACCCTGTCTAAGAACCTCGAAAACCAGAGGCGAGAATGCGATGCACTCATGCGCCAACGTGACGCTCTCAAATCTCAACTCAAAGCCCAAGACGCTCAGACCCAGACCCTGCCAGCCCACCCCACGCCTGAAGCTTTTACCCCCAAAACCACACCAGCATCAGATGATGACCAGGAGGGCGATAGACACCCTGGACAACTAGCTAGGCGCATACTCATCGTCGTGTTTGCTCTGCTCTTTCTTGCTGGCACAACCTTTGCCGCCATACATATGGCAACCACTCCAAGCGGAAAAGATAAGCCAAACAGTGGGCAATCAGTGCACCCTCAAAGCGTGCAATCTGCTCAATCGGCAGGATTGAGCTCAGAAGAAACCCAAGAGTGGCAAACGGAGATTACCCACGCTCATTCGCTTATCAGCGAAAGCGAAACACTGCTCGCTGACACTGAAGGAAAAGTATCGGACGAAACAACACGTCAGACGCTCCGTTTGGCAATCGACGCTCTCTCCCAACTCGCCTCCCAGCCCGCGCCTGAAACGTCGGCTTCATACGCTCAGGCATTAGCCAAGCTCAAGAATGCAACAGAGGCGCTCACTACTGCTAAGCAAGCGGTTCTTGACTCAAATGCGAGCTATCAGCAAACCGCTCCCCCCACCGAGCCGTCCCAGACAGAACCTACGGCCGTGCCCTCAGAGCCGTCTACTAGCCAACCTACTCCCGCACCTGCTTCGCCCGCACAAGGCACAGACGTTGGAGGCTACATCGCAGACATGAACACGTCTGTCTCTTCCTCGTCAGGAACAGTCAGCTTCAGCGTCACTGTCTCGTCGGTTGGCTCCGCACCCGTCACTGTCACTGCAAATGTCGGAGGAAATGTTGTGACCCTCGGGCAAGGAACAGTCTCAGGCGCGCGCACGTTTAGCGGTTCAATCTCAGTTCCTTCGGGAACCTACTCGTGGAGCACAAGCGCTGATGGACTCATCAACTCTGGCTCTATCACGGTGAACTGACAAGACTATGAAACTACTGGCTGTACTCATGTCGTTTCTACTGACGATTGCAACATTTCCGCTGACCCTGGCAATCCTCGGCGGAGGGGGCGATGATGAAACCCACGCAGCCGGACTCAACGAATCAAACGTGCCCGCAGAATACGTCCAATGGATACTCAAAGCAGGCCAGATCTGTGAAGAAATCACCGCGCCACTGCTCGCAGCACAGATCGAAACAGAATCAGGCTGGAACCCGCGCGCCGTCTCCCCAGCAGGCGCAGCCGGGCTCACTCAATTCATGCCAGGCACCTGGGCGACAGCCGGAGTCGATGGAGACGGCGACGGTAAAGCCGATATCTACAATCCAGCCGACGCGATCATGAGCCAAGGCACCTACATGTGCAATCAAGTCAGCGCATTGAAGAACTACATTCAACAAGGCCGAGTCTCAGGCGACCTCGTCCAGCTCGCCCTCGCAGCCTACAACGCAGGTATCGGGAACGTCCTCAAATACGGTGGAGTCCCACCATTTGCGGAAACACAAAACTACGTGAAGAAAATTCCAGCTCTCGCATCCTCAAAATACGCGCAAGTAGGAATGCCTCTAGGCGTTGGAACACCAGGCGGACCGATGGGCAACGACTACCCATACGCCAACGGCCCCTACGGTGAGATCAACTGGAACACTCGCTACGCCTATGGCAACTGCACAGACTTCGCCTTCTGGCGAGTCAATCGCGACATGGGCGTCAAGTTCGCTGGCGCAAACACCCAGTGGAAATACACGTGGGCAACACTCACCCCGCTAGGCGGTCACGGCGGACAATGGGGACTCGACGGCAATATGCCAGGCTGGATCAAAGTCCCCTCAATGCGACAAGTCCGACCAGGCGACATCATCTCCTACCGTCCAGGCGCGTTCGGATACCATCCCTCCTATGGCCACGTCGCCTACATCGCAGCCGTGGACGCGAGCGGAAACATCACCATCGAAAACTACGGCACCAACGAATACTTCGTCACAACCATGCTCGCCACCGTCGGAGACGCAGCAATCCAAAACGGCAGCATCGTCATCAAACACAACCCCGCCCTCGGATGAAAAGACATCAACTCTTGATCTTTCCCATACGGCGTGCTTTAATGAAAGCGGTGGCGGTGACGCTACCTCCAAGTGCCGGGGGTTGTCCCCCGGCTTTAACTTTGTAGAAGTAGTTTCTATGTCTGAAATCAGTATTTTTATTGATGAAAGTGGCACTGCTAACAGTGACGATAAATTTTATATTTTAACCTTGGTCTTTCATCAGCAGTCGAAACCAATTAACGAATATGTTTCCCAGTATGAACAAAGCCTCAATGTTGCTGATTTGCCGAATATCCCGTTCCATTCTGAACCATTGCTGAACGGGAACAGGAGCTACAAACATCTCAGCATTGAACAACGCAAAGGACTCCTTGTTTCTTTTGCAAGATTCGTTCGTAGGCTCCCGATCAAATACCACACATTCACCTATCTGCGAGGTGAGATCAGAAATACTCAAGATCTCCAAGAAAAAATGACGCGCGATGTCATTCAATTCATCAATGAAAATCTTGATTTCTTTCAATCATTTTCCGCCACCAAAGTTTACTATGACGACGGGCAAAATATCGTCAAACATGTCATCGACACTGCAACGAGAACAATGTTGTATACCCCAGCTGTAGAACGCCGTAAAACATCAATGACCGACTATCGCCTTGCACAGGTCGCAGACTACATCTGCACAATCGAACTCGCCGCACAACGATATGAAATCAAAGATGATGGGGGAACCTACAACAAATTCTTTGGCACACGAGGCTCTTTCAAGAAGAACTGGTTCAAACAGGTACGAAGAAAACGCTTAGCATAACCACTCTTGTCAGCCCACGAACCACCACGCTTCGCCTCCTTGACGAAAGCTGTGTCGCGCTAGTCACACAACCCTTGGCGCATTCGTTCCCCTATCGTGTAAAACTCCCACTATTGCCGTCTTTACCGGTAATGGCGGTAAACACGGCAACAGGGGGGTGAGGGTGAACTTATACTGATCGCCCAGGACGTAAGACGCCTGTTTGAACAGGGATAAAAGGCTGCCCGTGATTGTGCGTTGCCTCAACTTGGGTGACCGCTTGCAAGAGATAGTCTGAAGCCCACTGAGAAAGAGATGAGAGCTCAGGTTTAGTGGCAAGCTCTGCACGGTAGGCTGCTCTGATCCGACCAACAAGATCCGCATCAAGCGTCAAAGTGAGCTTCGACTTTCGAGGGACACCACCACTACGTACTGACTCTTTACCGGCGTTACCGCCATTACCGTCTTTGCCGCCATTACCGTCTTTGCCGACATTACCGGCTTTACCGTCTTTACCGGCATTGCCGGCTTTGCCGGTAATTGTTGAGTCGCCCGCAATGATGGGGTCGAGAATTTCTGCCTTACGCAAGGCGGTAAGGGCGCTAGCATCAGGGGTTTTCACAGTCATTCCTTATGAGTCGAAGAGATGAGTTTGTTGGCAATGAGTTCAAAGGCTTTCATGCTGTCAATGTCTCGGATTGGCTCATGGTCGCTCCCTGCGCGTGCGATTGCCTCACGTTCAGGAATAATCGCGTCCAACAATACGAGGTCTTCATACGTGTCACTGAGCGCATTTTTCCATGTTCGCCGGTCAACTCGGTCGTTCCTGTAGGCGTTGATAGCAATCCCCGACAAGCTCAGCTTCGGGTTATAGCAACTACGTACAGTTGCTAGGGTCGTGATCATTTCAGCTACACCGTCTGCCGAAGACTCACGAGCCGTTGAAACAACCAAGGCTCGGTCAGCTGCCACTAAAGCGTTTGTTGTGAGCATTCCAAGCGACGGAGGGCAATCAATCACAATATGCGTGTACTCATGCTTGATGACACTCAATGCTGACGCCAAGCGTTGCTCACGGCCTAATGAAACGTCGTTTTCTCTACTGGCTAAAAGACGATCAGCGGGCAGAACCTCAATGTTGCCCCACACTTCGCTAGCAGGATAGACAGCGTGAGCGGTCACTTCAGGAGACCCACCTGTTGCAATCGCACTCATCACATCATTGAGCGTCAGCGTTGATGAATCAACATCAATACTCATCATCGTTGTGGCATTACCTTGGGGATCAGCATCAACAAGTAAAACCGGATTTTCAGACCTCAGCCCAAGCTGATAGGCGATGTTCGTTGCGAGCGTCGTCTTACCAACGCCACCTTTTTGATTACAGATCGCAATAATCATTTCGTGTCCTCATTATGTTGCAAGTGCGTTTCTGCTAAATCGAGCGCATCACAAATCAAAGCCTTTGACTTCACATAGGCGAATGTCTTTGCGTTGCACGCCTCATACTCCAACTTTGCCCACGCCCACGTCTCTTCCCAATCGATCATTGACGATTCCTTCTGTTCACGACGCTCATCCATGAGCGCTAAGAACGTTAGAGCATCATGCTCGGTGTCATCAGCCCTAGCGGATAAGTCCTCAAGCGCATAGCGCGCAAACACCTGAATGCCCATGAGAGCTGCCTCGCGCTCATCTGGAGGTATCGCCTGCCAGCCCTCAACAAACTCATCGATTCTCATATGCATGTTCCTCTCAAAAGCCTTTACCGGCTTTACCGGCATTGCCGTGTTTACCGTCTTTACCGTCATTGCCGTCTTTACCGGCATTCCTTGTCTCTTCCCACGTCCCCCGTATTAAGCCAGTGGAATGTTGCAGTCTGATAGCCGGCGTTATCGCGATGAACAATTCGTTCCACTACCACCGGGCGTGTGTGCTTCTTGCCTTTCACGCTCACCTCTACGCGCGCTCCCTCAACGAGGTTCTTTCCTCGCACGTAGAAAATCTGGCCATGTTTAACAAAGACAACGCGCTCTTTGAAACCTGCCTTTGTAGGAGCCCAATCGAATGACGCTGTTGAAGTGCCATCAGAGTGCTCAGTCACTCTCCGTACGATCACCCTTCGTGCGTGTCCACTCTTGGCATGGACAGTTAAAACACTTCCTTCAACAAGCCCCACACCTTTCAAAACGAACGTTCCATCGTCTAAACGCGCAAAGACTGCATCACGCGCGTCTGCCAAAATCGATTCCTCGACCTGACCGAGCGGGGCAGGAGCAAGCCCCCAGACAGTCTCAGAATTGCCAGCTTGATTCTTACGACGCTCACTCGTCGCGTAAATCTTTCCCTCGGCTTTAAGATCTGACCTCCGCCTGCGGTAATAGGTACTACCTGCGTGTGGCCAGTTTTCAGCCGTAGCAAGGCTCTCCAACTCGGAGTCAGTCATATCGCCCACTTCAAGAAACGCTGAAAGAATGCGACGCTTTTCCCTCGTTCGATCTTTTAAACGCGCTTCCGCCTCATGCGAAGTAACCGGGTCACTTCTGCGTGTACTCGACATTACAATCAGAGCCTTCCTTTGCCGTCATTGCCGTATTTACCGTTATTACCGCCGTTACCGTCTTTGCCGTATTTACCGGTAATAGGCGAGTGGAATAGGGCTACTGCATTGAGTAGCCCTAGAAAACAAACGAATTACTCGTCGTTTTCTTGCGTGCTCCACGGGTCAGAATTCGAATCAGTGTGAGCCGAAAGTGAAACCGATTCAATGAAAGAAGGGGAGGACAGTTCTAGGTTCGTGCGTCCCTCATACTCTTTTCGCACCAGAATGCCCTCAACACACACTTTTGAGCCCTTACGCAAAACACCAGCAAGGCGCTCTGCTTTCTCGTCCCAAAAAGAGACGTTGATCCATAGCTCTTCGCCAACGTCGTTCCATTCTCCAGAGTTCTGATCTTTCTTTCGATGGGTCGCTCCGATACCGAAATTGAGAACAACCGACCCCGAATTAAGCTGACGCAATACCGGTTGAGAGATGTTTCCAGTCACGCGACACGTAACGGACATGGTGATTTCCTTTCTAGGGGTGTGACACATTGAGATGAGTCGATTCGGCTACCAAACGCAGAGCGTCATCGGCAGGGGCTGTATAACGTTGCGTCGTTGCAACCGAGGAATGACCAAGAAGCCGTTGAACAGCAATAAGGTCATGGCTATTCCTGTAGGCAGTAGTGGCAAAGCGATGCCGAAGAGTATGTAAAGTCCACGGTGAAGCCAGAGCACAAGAGCCGAGCTTCGACACGTAACGCCCTGAAAGATGCCCATGATCTTTACCAGGGAAAAGCCACCCATTATTGGCTCGGGCGCATTCCATGAGCTCTTCAGCAAAACCCCTATCAATCGGAACGAACCGAGAGACCCCGCCTTTGCCGACAACGTGCAAGGAATATCCATGCAGATCATGAAAGAAGTCGTCGATATGTACGCGCGCGATTTCGCTTGCACGCAGACCAACACACGCTCCAAGCAGAAGAATCTGGCGAGTGCGAGGCGATGCGCTATTCAGCGCCTCTATCAGCTGAGTATCAGGAACTGGACGAGGAAGAGCATTCGGGCGGTGAATATGAGGCAACGCCAACGCAGGACTATTAACGCCTTTTATAAAGCCAAAAAACGATCGAAGCGATGAATAATACGCGTGGCGTGTTTCAAGCTGCCAAGAGCGCTCAGACACCCAGCCTAAAAGCTCGACGGATGTCACTTCTCGCGGATCTGGCTTAAGCGCTCGCGCAGCTTGCCGTACATGACGCAAGCGTGTGCCGATTGTCCGCTCACGCAATCCTGAAACGGTCATTTCCTGCTCCCACGAATCAAGAGCAGATTGCCAAAGGGGTGGAACTTTGAGTACTAAAGGGTGATTCGTATTCATGCGATTCATCGTGCCTGTCGTCACCATGAATCGGAACATCAACAGTGCTTAATACCCCAATAGACGAAAGATGAATAGCGACTCTGACAAAGGCGATAATCCAACAGCAAATCAATAACCCGGAGGTCGTCAGTTCAAATCTGGCCCCCGCTACCACGTCAAGCGCCTGATCTGAAAAGATCGGGTGCTTTGCTTTTTTCTTGCTCAACAATGATGCTGGGAAGAAGATCACCTAATGACACATCAAGGAAGGCTGCTGTTCGCGCTAAGTCCGTGATTGTCCACGTTGTATCGCCTTTAAGTTTGCGCGAAGCGGTTGTTTGAGTGACGCCGAGGAATTCACCGAGAGCTGTTGCTGTCCGGTTACGGCGACGTAGCCAGATGCTGACCTGTTCGCCAACGATCTCGTTGGTGGTCATTGAAGCGAGAAAGTCATCGTTGTTCATGTGGTAAGGATAGCAAAAGTGTGCATCATATGCAGGTATTGCGAATTAATTTACTAAAACCGTTTGGCGGTTAAGGTTTGGGTGCGCATACTTGAGACATGAAGAACCTGCGTTAAATGCATAGAAACTCGAAAACTATTGAGGTTTCTGAACGTTTGTTGAGTACTGCAGAGGTGGCTCGCGCTCTGCAAGTGTCAAGAAACAGCGTGACGGGTTGGATTAGCCGAGGGCAGATCACGGTAATTCAACTGCCGTCAGGTCAGTTCTGAATTCCCGAGTCTGAGGTTACAAAGGTTTTGGAACCCCTTGAAATGCTGGGACATAGGGATTCCTCGCCGGTTGGTGATTCGCTTCAGCAGGCTGGGTGAGGTTCCTTGTGGTTGTGGAACCTGGCTGGCAGGTAGGCGATGATTGAGAAGAGTACTTTGTTTGTGTGCTTGTTCGGGAAGGTTCGTCTGACAATGAGTGATGAAACAGAGCTGAATGCGATGGGGGATTCTGAAGGGACTGCGCCTGCTTCGGTGGCGCACGCGTGGTGGAAGCGCCCGAGGATTGCTGTCCCTGTGGCAGTGGTGCTATTTGCGTTGGCTGGTGGGCAAGTGTACGCGGGTGTGAATACGTATCAGACCCATCAAGCCTCACTTGCTTTCGCTTCGGCTGTAGAGGCAAACTCAGGGCAAGCAACAGTCCTGAGTGAAGCAGTAGCTCACGCTCAGGCAGTTCGTGACGAAGCGAACGCCCTGAACGAGGCATCAGGGGATACTCCAGTCATTGAACCTGCTTTGATTGAGTCTGTCGATGATGCTCTTTCACGCGCTAGTGCTCTTGATTTGACTAAGCCTGCCACACCTGCTGATCGGGCAACTCTTATTGCAATGGCTGAAGAGCTTGAGGCTGAGACAGCTAATACCGTGTCGATTCTTGACTCGTTGAAAACTGCAACTGACGCGGTTGAAACACAGCTCAACACTTGTGCTATGACAGCTTTCGACCAAGCGGTCGCTGACGCACAATCCGCTTTGAGTTCGGCACAAGGGGTGCTTGACGGGTCGGACGGGAAAGTCAATGACAACAGTCTGCGCGACCAGCTTGCGACCGCGATTGATTCACTGACGAATCTACTTCCGTCCACTGATGAAACTAGTGATGAAAGCCAATCGTCCTCGGTTGAGGGCGGGCGTGAAGAGGTAAAAGCAAAGACTGCCGAGATTGCTAGCGGGATCGAAGATCTCAACGCGAAGAGTAAGGCAGTCAGTGACGACCAGACTGCTTGGCAGCAGGCTCAGGACGCGCAAGCTCAGGCAAGCTCTACCTCGGCTGGTGGGGGAGGGTCCTATAGCGGTTCTTCTTACGACTACTCCGGCGGTGGCTACAGCGGTGGTTATTCCAGTGGGGGCGCTGACGTGTGCGGTGGCGGACCGTACTGTTACAACCCAAACTACCCGGAATATACCTATGACCCTGACGGTTGGGCACATCATCAGATCCAACCTGATGCGAACGGTAGCTGGACCGATGTCCTAGATCCGATCCCGTGAATTGCTCTAAATTTCAAGCGCAGCACCGTGAGTAGTGTGCTGTAGCTCAGTAAGACTCCTGCCAACTGGGCGAAGAGGCCCTAGGAAAGCTGATCGCCTAGTTGGTGGGTTCCATATGTATTCCCATCTCACGAAAGGAATTTTGATGATGGTGGATTCTTCTGTGCCTAGGGTGGCACACTACTCACGGCTGAGCCCTATCTTAGCCTCTCTTGCAACGATGGTGGTTGTGTGTGCCTCGTTGACTGTTCTGGCTCCTGCTTCTGTTGCTGCGGGGTCATGGGTTCGTGGTGTGCCGATTAACGGCCTGTCTGGCTGGCTTGGCACGTGGATTCCTTATAGTGGTCAGCCGGTTCCTGGTTTGTGTATTCAGGCTGACGCGGTCAATCCTGCAGCAGAGGTGGTCGTGACACCGAGTCAGTTGAGGGCTCAACCATCGCTTGCTCGTCCGGCTGATTTGAGTGTTGATATTGCGCAGATGGCGTACATCATGAAGTGGTATACGCCAACGTCGCTTGAGTTTTCGAATACTGACGTCGACGCTGCTGCAACAGCTTTCCTTGCTCACGTGAACTTTGAAAACTCACGTAATGCTCAGGCGAACGTCAATGAGCTACTCCAGCTCACCCCCGCGCACATTCAAAACCGTGCTCGCCAAATGGTTGCTGAAGCAAAAGCAGCCGGTGTCGTTGGGTGGAGAGCCGGAAGCGTGACGGGGGAGCGTATGCGCTTTGGCACTATTGACGGTATCGGCGTGAAGAACGGCGCTGGCGCGTATGTTGCGGGTAAGCCGTTCACTATCACTCTGAACGGCCCGGCGGTGTTTGAAACGACCGGGACGAACACATATACGGGAACAACAGCGTCTACGCGTATTGATGGTATTAAATGGCGTTCAACCGCGAACGGCACGGTTTCCTATCATGTTGATTACGCAGACTTGGGTGCTTCTGCGCTTGGTTACGCGTCGCCTGGTGGTGGTCGCCAGGATGTGATCTGGTTCGACAGTTCAAGTCTGCGTTCTGAGACGGTTGCGGGGCCGTCGTTTGAGGTGATTTTTGATTTCCAGCCGATTGCTACGTCCAATGTGGGCACCTCTAAGGTGATTGACTCTACGACCCTGGTGGACACGATCACTGCCAGTGCTGACCCGAATTATGGTGATGGCAAGTGGCTTGAAATTGACGGCAAGCCGGTTCCGGTTGTGTATGAGGGCACTGCCTATGCTCTGGGCGAAGAGCCGGTAGATCCTCGTGATGAGGTTCCCGCAGACGCACGGGCGGTCGCGACTGCGGGAGGCGTTTCAGGCAGGGATTGGAAGAGTTCACGGAGTTCTAAGCGCTTGGCCTCAATTGCGGCAACGTTATCGGGGTCGATAGTGCGAACCTGGGCGCGCAACGCAATTCCGGCTTGTTTCCAATGTTCTTGTTCTTCCAAAGCCGTAGTTTGACGCTCCCACTCGACATATTGGCCACCGATACGGGTAGTCAGTTCCAAGAGGGCGTCGTAGACCATAGGATCGAAAGCCTGCTTCATTTCAATCCCGTGCGTCCTTTTCTCTGTTTTACGTATCTGGCTTTAGTTTAGTGTCCGGTGGATTGTTGAGCGCGAGACGTTGAGCACGCGAGCGATTGCGGAGATACTTTCACCAGCTTTGTGCAGCCCGCGCCATGGATTGCTTTTGTATCTTACCCGCATAGATCACCGGCGACATGATGTAAAAATCATCAGTCTGAATCAGATCGTTAACCGTTTCTAGATCATCAGTAATCGAGTAGCGATACGCCCGATCTTCTCCTACCCGAACAGCTATCGCACGGTACTTACCCTCGACATACTCCCCTCGTTTTGCGAGTGATCCGGACGGAAATAGCTCACGGTAGAACTCAGGCGTAGCCACCTCAGGAAAACGAGTTGCTAGACACTCCTCGGTTACGTTCTTCGTGGAGAACAAGACATCTTGAACGCCACCCAATTTTTACCTCCGTCAGCCTCAGGTTTTAACCCCCATCACTTCAAGGAAATAGGACTGGCTTTGTCCGGCTAACCATTAACAAACAACACAGATTGAAGTACTATGTACTAAAAGGTGTTAGGGGACAGTAAACATGGCTTTTTCAATCAGACTTAGCGAAAAAGAACGCAAGCTAGCCACGAGCTATTCGCACTTGCACGGGATTTCTTTAGGTGAAGCATTCAAGCAAGCGCTGTTCGAACGTATCGAGGACGAATATGACGTACAGATAGCTCAAGAAGCTCTGAACGAGTGGGCGCGAGACGGATATAAAACTCGCCCTATTGAAGAATTATGGGACGAGTGCGGGCTATGAGCTGGCGTTTAGAAACATCCAAAGCATTCGATAAAGAGTTTAAAAAGCTCGACCACTACACCCAACGAATCATCAAAGGCTGGATTACTAAAAACCTCATGGAAGCCGATAATCCGCGTATTCACGGCAAAGCCTTAACAGGCAATCTCGCTGGCTTATGGCGCTATCGCATCGGCGACTATCGACTCATCGCCGAAATCAAAGACGATAAGCTTTCTATCTTGGCTATCTCCATCGGCCACAGACGCGAGATATACCGCTAAGCAAAAACGGCGAAGCACGGCAGTATTGGAGGCATCGTCATGAGTGATGTGAAAGATGTTCTAGATATGCCTGCTGAAGTAGACTTTTCGCACAGCCAGCCAAACCCTTACGTTGGTAAGGTTCGCCGTCGTGTCACAATCAATATTGACGGTGAAACGGTGGACTATTTCAAAGCAGAATCAGCACGCACCGGTATTCCATATCAAACAATCATCAACATGTATTTAAGCGAGTGCCGAGATCAAGAAAAGCACCTTGCCTTTGCCTAACTAAGAGATTTCCCTGTCACCGAAATAGTTGACTTGGTTCGTGGCCTACCTTGGGACACGCACGGGTTTGGTTTGGTTACCGGCTGTGGCCGCGGGTGTTGCGTGAGTGTGTGGACGCGGGGTGGCATGTTTGGGTGGCGAGTGGCTTGGTTTACTGGGCGTGTGACGTAGCGTATTATTTATTGTGTGATGGGTGTGGTTGTTGAGCCTCATGCTTTCAAGCATGGGTTGAGTGAGTCTGAGATTAAGTACGCTTGGAGCGCTCCTGTGGCCTCACGTATGCGTGGAGATGGTTCTGATCCTCCTAGGTGGATTGTTGCGGGCTGGCTTCCAGATGGTCGGCTAGCACAAATGGTTGGGGTTGAAGATAGTCAGGGTAGGTGGCACGTGTTCCATGCGATGACATCTGTCACGAAAGCGTTTTTGAAAGAACTAGGTATGGGAAGGGAGTAATCATGAGCGAGTTTGTAGCACTAAACGGTCAGACTGTAACCGATGCGCAGTTAGATGCTTGGGAAAGTTCCTACGCGCAAGGAAAGTTCCCTACGGGGGAAAAGAACCTCAGCGCGATAATTCATGGTGCGCCCCGCGCCTTAAGCAGCGAGGGTAGCGAGACCCTTTCAGTGAAGATTCCTGCCGCTATGAAACGAGCGCTAACAGCCATGGCAGACAAGGAGAACATGACCACTAGCGAGCTAGTGCGCGCCATGCTCACCAAATCACTCATAGATGCATAGCCACTCAGCAGGTAAACCCATGGTTTTCGCTACACCCCCTGCGCGATGCGGGGATAACCCCTACACGCTAGATAACGGCACCATGATCACTGACGCAGATATTGATCAGCTATGCACCGAGTTTGAATCTGAGTCATGGACAGGCTACTTAGAGCGTATCCACCACGGCCCGGCAGCTATTTCTGACGATCCACTGGTGACCGTGCCGGTTAAATTCCATGCATCCATGGTCAAAGTCATAGACGACCAGAATAAGAACCGGTCTGACTTCATACGCAAAGCTGTCGCGGCTTCCCTATAGCCGAAACATCTGACTTGGTTAACTGCCGAGTTGAAATACGCCAAAGTCCTGCTAGGTTTCCAGTCAGCCCCTTCCCCTGCATCCGAGGGTCATTGAGCTTGGAAATCTGTCGAAGTTTAGCGACGATGCTTCGAGCTATTGGCTTATCCAGCTTCGCCAAATAGCGTTGGGCGTCTTTATCGATCTCAACCTTCCATGCCAAGGTCAGCCTCCAGCTCATCGAGGCTTACAGTTTGAAGTCTGCCAGCACGCCAATCTTCAATCTTTTGCATGAGGCTATACTCGTATTCAAGGCGATCAATCGACTCTGCGAGAGCTTGGGTGAGGTAGTAGGTTTTCGTTCTGCCTGTCATCGACGCAAGGCGGTCATATCGACCTGCAAGGTCTTGTGGAATGCGTAGCGCTACGACTGATGTTGCCATAGTCCCTCCCCAAGTGTTTACGTGTAAACATCTTAGTTGGTTCCCGTTTCTTGATGAGGTCTTAGACGACGATTTGTTGGAAAGTATTCGCTAGAGATTCTCTTTATGAGTCAGGGGCTGATGACGTGTGTCCTGTTCTGCCCAATAGACTCTAGCGCGCATATAGCTTGCGTACTGCGATGGGGTGCGGAGGGGAGAAGTATGGCAATGGCGTCAACAGCGATTCGATTTGCTGAAAAAAGAGTGGATCCAAGCGTGCGCGAAGATCAATGGGCAGAGCTTCTCTGATTTCGTCCGTCAATCAGCGCTTGAACGCGTTGAAGAGATGGCTGATGTGTACGCATACGAGGAAGCGCTTGCATTGGATGATGCTACTCGGTATTTGATGGACGAGGTCATGCATTTGGCCATGATGACTGAATGACCTACACCGTTGTTTGGACAAAGAACGCAACGAAAGAGCTACTCAAGATTCCGAAGAAACAACCTCTTCTGATTCTCTCTTGGGTACAAACAAATCTCGATGGTAGTGAGAGTCCAAAGAGCGTTGGTGATGGGAAGCCTCTTCAGGGAACAAATAATGGAGGGCGTTGGCGAGTTGGAACGTATCAGATTCTTGGCAAACTTGAGGACGAAGTGCTTGAGCTCCATATTGTGCGCGTGAGTCATCGCCAGGATGTCTATAAGAAGCTGTCTATAAGAATCTGCCGAAACTATAGCAACGAAGCTATAACAACTGTTCAATAGAGACCGAAGGGTCGGTGGGATTCAAATCCCACCGACCCTCCGCGACCGTGGTCGTGACCTCGTCAATCAGAAACGAGAACCGCACCCAACTGGCTGAACGTCGCTGGTGTCGATGTCTGGCCGAGTAGGTCAGAGTCTTACATCAGCGTCAGGCTCACTCGTCGGCGGCGCTCGGGTGCGTCATGTCAACCGGAACAACCCACGAGTCGAACTCAGCGTCGGTGACAAAGCCGAGTTCCAAGGCGGACTCGCGTAGCGACAGGCCCTTGTGGTGAGCATTCTTCGCAATCTTCGACGCCTTGTCGTAGCCGATGTGGCGGTTGAGGGCTGTCACCTGCATGAGGTTGATGTCCAAGTTGTGCTGGATCTTCTCGTAGTTCGGTTCGATGCCGTATGCGCAGTTCGTGTCGAAGGAAACGCACGTATCGCCGAGCAAGCGGATGGACTCCAGGACGTTCCATGCCATGACCGGCTTAAAAACGTTCAACTGGAAGTTGCCCTGCGAGCCGGCGAAACCGACGGTTGCGTCATTGCCGAAGACCTGGACGGCGACCATGGTCATGGCCTCACACTGGGTCGGGTTGACCTTGCCGGGCATGATGGACGAACCGGGCTCGTTCTCGGGAATGATTAGCTCACCGATGCCGTTACGCGGGCCAGAAGCGTACCAACGGACGTCATTGGCGATCTTCATCAGGGCATCAGCCAGGACGCGCAGGGCACCGGAGACCAGGACCAGTGCGTCGTGTGCGCCAAGGGCTGCGAACAGGTTGTCTGCCTGCTTGAACTCAATGCCGGTTTCCTCGGAAATCTTCGTGGCGCAGAGCTTGCCGAATGCCGGGTGGGCATTCAGGCCGGTGCCGACCGCGGTGCCACCGATGGCGAGCTCGCGTGCACGTGAATCTGCGTAGCGGATGCCGTCGAGGGCGAAATCAATCTGAGCAACCCAACCGGAAATGACCTGCCCAAGGGTGATCGGGGTGGCGTCCTGCAGGTGGGTGCGACCGACCATGACGATGTCCTTGAAGTCCTCAGCCTTCTTGGCCAGGGTGTCGCGCAGCTGCATGACGCGCGGGTACATAGCCTGCAATTCGCAGACGACTGCGATGTGCATGGCGGTGGGGAAGGTGTCGTTCGAGGATTGCCCACGGTTCACATGATCGTTCGGGTGAACGGGAGTCTTGGTGCCCATCTCGCCGCCGGCAAGTTCGATGGCGCGGTTGGAGATGACCTCGTTGGAGTTCATGTTCGATTGCGTACCAGAACCGGTCTGGAAAACAACCAGCGGGAAGTGATCGTCGAGCTTGCCTTCGATGACTTCGTCGCCGGCCTTGGCGATCAGGTCAGCGATCTCCTGGGGGAGTTCGCCGAGCTCAGCATTGGCCAGTGCAGCGGACTTCTTCAGGACACCCAGAGCATGGATCATGGGACGGCCCCACACGAAGGTGTTACGACCGATGTCGAAGTTGTGCAGGGAACGCTCGGTCTGGGCGCCCCAGTAGCGGTCGGCGGCGACCTCGACGGTGCCCATTGAGTCAGATTCTGTGCGCGTTGTTGTCATGTGGGTTGTTCTCCTTTGAAGAAACGTACCGTTTCAGGTTAGGCGAACCTAACGGGTTTGTGCTACTCGAAGACGCGGGTGGAACCACGCAAAACTGACAGAAAGTGCGACGAGAGCCAGGGCTAGGACGAAAGGAACAATCGAGTGCCATCCGTAGAGTGCAGTTGCACTCACGGGAGCGAAAATCCAGGTGACGGCGCCGGTGGCGTTGATGATGCCAGCAACGCCACCCTGTTCCTCGTCACTGACCGCCAGCGAGCCACCCGCGCTAAAGCCGGGGCTTGCTAGACCGCTGGATGCTCCGAGCGCGAAGGTGGCGACTGCGATGGTCGGTCCGTGGGAGGCAAATGTCAGAGTTACTAGTGCGATAAAGCCCAAGGTCATGCCGGTGCGTAGCAGAATAACCGGCGGAAGAGACAGGCGTGGGACGACGAGAAGTTGCATGAGCATCGCGCCGGTAGCATTCGCCAGTAGCATCAATGCCGTCACGGAGACCGCGTGCGCGGGGGCAAGATGCAGGCGGTCCTGAACAATGAAGCCCATCGTGATCTGAACGACGCCACTGGCAAAGAAAATACCGAAGATACCGGTAATCCACGGCAGGATGCGCGAGTCATTCCACTTCACGCGAGGGGGAAGCGCCACGGATTCCGGGGTCTCTTCGTCCGGGTCCTTGGGGGTGGGCGCATCCTTTGGCACTGCGACAAGCGCGATGATCAGCGCGATCGCGATAAACCAGGGGGTGGCGTGCACGGGCGCGTAAATCCACCACGTGCCAAGCGCCGATGAAATCAGGGAGCCGATCATGATCGACAGGTTGATCGCTCCAGAGAACGCTGACATACCACGCACACGTGACGCTTCGTCAGGAGTGTTCTCAGCAATGAGAGCTTGTCCGGTCGGTGGAATAGCTGCGACTGCGGAGCCGAAGAAGGGGCCTCGTGCCAGCAGAATGATCGAGGCGGTCAGAACCGTGCCGGCGATACCGGCTGCGCGCAGAGCGACAACGCCGGAGAACAACGTGCCCGCAATGAATGCGAGGAAGAGGGCAGTCAGCAGAACTCGCCTGCGTCCCCACGCGATCGAGCGACGCCCCCAGAACTGGCTGAGCATCGCGACCGCAACCGCTGCCAGCGACACCGCGGCGCCGACGATCCATTCGGGAATACTCATTGCCCTCGCCAGAGGCGCGATCGACACGTTGATCATGTTCTGCGCCGTGTACGTAAATAGTGCGATCGCAAGTAGCGCGCGCAGTGTCGGGTGGGCAAGCACCGACGATGTTCCGGTTTCTTTAGTTGACGAGGCCGCCACCGCGTTTTCAATCTCTTCTTCTGGTTCTGGCACGGGTCGAGTCTACGCCGTGCCTTTCATATTCCCGATTGGGTGCCATACTTTGGGGGAGGGAGGTAGCGATCACGGGTTCTAGCGTCGAACGTAGGTCGTGACCTTCCAGCGGGCGTCGCCAGACTTTTCGTTCCATTCAGAATCGGAGCGTTGCGGGTCAACGGCCCACACGGTCGGGTCAATTGCCGGCGCATGAACCAGTGGAGTATCAGGATTCGAGGCCTCAATATCAAGGTCAAGGTCGGTGACAACCAGTTCATCCACCAGATCCATCGTCTGGGCATACAGGTGGGCTCCACCGGTGATCCAAACGTACGGAGCGTCGTCTGCTTCAGCCTTGTCCTGCGCGTGCTTTAAGGCAGCCTCGATGGAATACACCAAGTCGATGCCGTCGGCCTCGTACAGGTGTGAACGCGTAATCACAATGTTGGTTCGTCCCGGCAGGGGAGCGCCCAGTGCCTCGAAGGAACGACGTCCCATGATGATCGGGCATCCCAACGTGGAAGCCTTGAAATGTGCGAAGTCTGCGGGCACGTGCCACACCATTGACGTTCCAGTTCCAAGGACGCCATTCTTGTCCTGCGCCCAGATCGAAGCAATGGTTGTCATACTGCCACCGGAGCCTTAATCGTCGGATGGTGTTCGTAGCCTTCAACGACCACGTCATCGAAGGTGTAGTCGAACATTGACGGAGCTTTATTCAGCTTCAAAGTCGGGAACTCGTAGGGGGTGCGTGACAGCTGTTCAGTCACCTGTTCCACGTGGTTGGAGTAGATGTGGCAGTCGCCGCCGGTCCAGATGAATTCGCCAACCTCAAGGCCTGCCTGCTGAGCAAACATGTGGGTGAGAAGCGAATAGGACGCGATATTGAACGGCACACCGAGGAACATGTCGGCGCTGCGCTGGTAGAGGTGCAGGGACAGGCGAGCATCGGCAACGTAGAGCTGGAAGAATGCGTGGCAGGGTTCCAACGCCATCTTCTTTAGTTCGCCCACGTTCCATGCGGACACGATCATGCGCCTGGAATCGGGGTTCGTCTTCAACGTTTCAAGAACTGAGGAAATCTGATCGATCGTCTCGCCCTGAGCGGTGCCCCACTTGCGCCACTGCACTCCGTAGACCGGGCCAAGATCGCCGTTCTCATCCGCCCATTCGTTCCAAATACGGATGCCGTTTTCCTGAAGCCAGCGCACGTTCGAATCACCGGAAAGGAACCAGAGAAGCTCACCGACAACCGACTTCAGATGAACGCGCTTCGTCGTGATTAGCGGGAATCCTTTGGACAGGTCGTAGCGAAGCTGGCCACCAAACAGGGAACGCGTGCCTGTACCGGTGCGATCCCCTTTGACAGTTCCCTCTTCCATAATCCGCGCAAGCAGATCCTCATACTGACGATCAATAGTCACAGTCAGTTGTCTCCTTAAAGGTCGTCAACGTATCTTGTTGCTTCCTATTGTCTGTCTTTTGGCGTGCAACGGAAAGTGCGTAGGCCAGCTGATTGTCCTCATTAACGTGTGCGTACTGTCGCATAGACGACGACGCCATGGGTAGATCAGCCAAAAATGATGGTGAAGTCAGTCGAGGACGCTTGCCTTATCATCCAGCGGCAGTGCCAGGTGAGCGAAAGCATCAGACTTTTGTGCGTCGCCATTCAACGAAACATCAATAATGCGAGTGTGCGAGAAATCAGCAGGAGGCGTTCCCAGCGCAATCGCCAGCCCCTCGATCGTCTTATTCGCCAATGCTGCGCCGGCATTCCAGCCGACGACCGCACCGATTCCGAAGGGGACTAAACGTCCGACAGAAGACAGTGCCGCGCGTTTTGCAAGCTTGCGCTTCGCCCACTTAAGCATCATCTGATTGAACTGGGTTGCCGCCTGGGAACGAATGTCCACAAAGGAGGACGCGAACCACGATGCCGCCTGAATACCGACGGTTGTCGTGATTGCTTCAGCCCCTTCCTGACCCGTAAGTGCAGCCAATACCAGCGCGTTACGCTTCGCGGGATCCTTCACGTCAATCCCGTACAGGTGCGCGACGACCATGCAGTGGTGTGCGGCTTCAGTCAGGAACGTGCCGAATTGCAGACCGGAGGCACCAAGGCTGAGCGCAGTGCCAATTCCGGGCCACGCTGAGAAAGCCCCGGCAACCCCAGATTCACGTTTCACGCGCGCCTTGAAACGCTGGTTGGCAATCTCAATCAGCTCGCCGGGGGTTGCTCCCGGGTGAGTATCGCGCAGTTTTTGCGCACTGCGGGCAGTCGACGCATAGGGTACCTCAAGCGCGCGCTGCCACACATCGACTGCCCGGTGACGCAAAGACATGTCAGTCCTCTGAAACGGATTCGTTCGTGAAGGTCTTTTCATAGGTGGCACCCTTGGTCACGGTGTGGCCGATGGTGCAGTTACGCTCGATGGCGCCCGATGCGCGACGAATCATCTTCTGGCGCTCTTCCTCGTCCACGCTCGAGAGGTCCTGGATCAGTTCCACATCGAAGTGGGTGAAGCGGTCTTCGCTTTCGAGGTACTGTGCGGAGACGGCCACGACCTGCTCAAAGTCTTCGCCGAGGCGATCGGTCAGACGCTTGTCGGACGACATTGCGTTACAGCCTGCGACTGCAATCTTCAGAAGTTCACCGGGGGAGAAACGGCCGGGGCCATCACCAATCAGAACTTGGGCGCCACGAGGATTGGTCGCCGAGTACTGGCGGACGCCTTCACGCTGCAAGTAGAGGGCGGGGGAGAGAACAGGGGTTTCTTGTGTTTCACTCATGCCATTATTCTCACCGATTATTCGCATCCGTGCGCGTTGAGAGGGAGATGAAGATATCACGAGAAGAAAGTGGAATAAATCCGCTTTCGTCGCGTTTTACCTTCCCAGTTGACGAGGCCGGTCAGCTTTCGCTACTTCCACGCTGATGCCAGCCGGAAGCGAGTTTCAGCTCTTCATCGAGAATCTCATCGACGTGCTTCAACACTTCACTTTCAATGCGAGCGCCAAAGAAGGGAATTGCCACTTTCACTTCACCTTCAACCTGGCGAAGCGTTTTACTCGACCCAGAAAAAAGCGAGGTCATAGTGACTGCGACGGGCGCGCCCTCAAATGACATCTGCGTCGTGGCAGTGAGCGTGGCCTCGTGAACAAACTCTTCACTGAACGCAAGGCGCAACTCTCCGCGAATCATCTGACGCACTTGAGCTGGCAGAACACCAGGATCAACACTGCCGTGAGCCCGAACGCCCGAGGCGAAGTTTTCAACCTGAAGATCCGGACAAAAATGCGCGAAACGCCCACGGACAAAATCGGGATCAACGCTCATTGGTTGAAAGTTGGCAAGGGGTACCGGATACGTCAACGACTTTGAAAACTCCATGGGGACTCATCTCTTCACGTTTTCCAACGGCTACTATCAATCCTATGAGAAGCCTGACACAACTGGCAGAGCTAGCGTCGAGCGATGCCCTGACCGAGAAGGACATTGAGTGGCTCCACCTGCTCCTCGCAGACTGGCAAGTCCTTGCAGACTTGAGCGCAGCAGACCTTGTTCTCTGGCTTCCCACCGACGATGAACGTTTCATCGCAGTTGCCCACTCTCGACCGGCAACATCAACAACCGTTCACATCGATGACATCATCGGCCTCCACCTACCAGCAGCACGCGAAGTCGAATTTCGTCGCGCGATCGCAACCGGACAAGTCGTTAAATCCCCAGCTGCACGCTGGGCAGGCACCTACTCGATGATGGAAACCTGCATTCCTGTCCTTCACGACGGGCGCGTCATCGCAGTTGTCACCCGTGAAGCCAACCTGTCTTCACCGCGATTCTCCCTAGGATTTGACTCGTGGACAGCCCAGGTCTCAGACAACCTCTGCCAGATGATCTCGCGCGGTGAATACCCCTATGACACGACCCCTGCGGTGACTGCTCGTGGCGTCCCGCGTGTCCTCGATGGTGTCATCCTGATCGACCCCGACGGCAAGGTCCTCGAAACAACGCCGAACGCCACCTCATGTTTGCGACGCCTCGGTATCCGCAACGCAGTGCGAGGCAAGATCCTCGCCCAAGAGATCACCAACGTGATCGCCGACGAATCCATGATCGAAGAATCCATGGCGGTTGTCGTTATGGGACGCGCCTCGTGGCGAACCGAAATCTCAAGCCACGCTTCTACCATTACGATGCGCGCTCTGCCCCTCACGGAAGGCCGTACGCGTCTTGGAGCCGTCATTCTGACGCGTGACATTTCTGAAGTTCGACGTCGTGAACAGGAACTGATGACGAAAGATGCGACGATCCGCGAGATCCACCACCGCGTGAAGAACAATCTGCAGACCGTTTCGGCTCTGCTTCGACTGCAATCGCGTCGCTCGGAACGTCAGGATGTCAAGGATGCACTCGCGGAGGCAGAACGTCGAGTTCAGGCAATCGCAACGGTTCACGCGGCCCTGTCTCAGAACGTCGATGAAACCGTTGACTTTGACGAGGTCGCGCGCTCGGTTCTGCGTCTTGCGGGTGCGGTCGCTGTTACTGATCGAAGCGTGGAAGTTATTACCGACGGTTCCTTTGGGGTTATTGCCGCTGAGCAAGCTCAAGCTCTGGCAACCGTTTTGAATGAGCTGGTCGCAAACTCTGTTGAACACGGTCTGGCAGAACGTGATGGAACGATTGTCGTGTCCGTTCAACGTGAGGGTGAAACGATGACGGTCAAGGTCGCTGATGACGGCGTCGGCTTTGAACCGGGAACTCCGATGAGTGGTCTGGGAACTCAGATTGTCAAGCAGATGGTGCGTGGTGACCTGAATGGTTCGATTGACTGGTCGTTGCGCCCCGAAGGTGGAACGGTTGTCACCTTGAAGATCCACCTGGATGAGGTCTGATTTCGAACGGATGTGTGCCTAGTAGGTAAGAGGTGTTAAAAGCGTGTGAGGGTCGGCTCTTGAGAGTCGACCCCCACACGCTGAACGTTTAAATTAGGATGCACGACGTGCACGTGCTGCACGACGCTTGAGCGAACGACGTTCTTCTTCGCTCAATCCACCCCATACACCAGAATCCTGGTTATTTTCGATTGCCCACTGCAGACAGATCGCTTCGACTGAGCAGCTGTGGCACACGGCTTTGGCTTCCGCGGCCTGAGCAATTGCCGGACCTGTATTTCCGATCGGAAAAAACAGTTCTGGGTCAACACTCAAGCAGGCAGCCTTACTCCGCCAGTCCATTTCACAGCTCCTTGGATTCGTTCACGCATTTTCGACTACGCCCATTGGCGCGCCGAATTCCATTGATAAGTGTCGGTGAATAAATGTGCGGGGGCAAGAGGTGCAGGGCACAACCCATCAAAATTCGGTGTGCAAGTTGTCACGTCGGTGCCCAGAGCAACTCAATGCAACTCGATCGAAGTGTCCAGCGACACGAATGATGCCTGTGTTTTCCTTCCAGCGTCGGGCAAAAAGTGAGGTTTGGAGCCGATTTGTCGAGTGTTTGAAAGATCGTATGAAATCTGGTGGCGGATCGATGATGAGAAGGTTCGTTTGCTTTTGGATAGGCAGGTGAGGCCATTGAGTGGGACTCAGAGTCTCAATTTGTGGATTGTTAATGCCGAGTGAAGCGAGGTTTCGTCTCAAAATTGTCTGAATTACCTGCGATTCGTTATGCATAATTACCCAGTCCGAAAGCTCCTTGTCTTGTTCAGGCTGGGCTTGCGCAGTGAATAGGTGCTTGCGAACGTAGATGTCGAATCCCTCCCACCCGGGGCCAACCAATAGCTGAGCACTATCTGGGTGGGTGAAGCCTTCGTAGCAATCTTTAGTCGGTGCAACAAGCGTTGCCTCTGCTCCCCGGTTTTTCTTCGCGAGATCTGTTGAAGGAAAAAGAGCCAGGGTTCGCTGATGATCCGCTTCAACCCACCACTGGCCAGACTCGCACGGCTCCTCAGTCGCGGACGAGGCGCGATAGTGAGGTTCGGACATATCGGGTCGTTCAATCAGGAGCGAAGCCAGTGAACGATCGAAGCGAGTAAGAGGGTGCGTACCGAGGCTTCCCATGATGAAGACAACGCCACGTTGGATACATTCTTCGATTCCGTTCGTCCATATCTCTTCGGCAACAACAAGTCCGTAGGTTCGTTCAAGTTCGTGACGAGAGGCCGCGATGTCAGTGATTGCAATGATTCGAGGAGCATGGCGTTGCGCTTGCTCGAATAGGGTGGCAATATCTTGACCTTCCCGGATCCTCTGTCCTGGGGTATCGGGCGAGGGGGTTGCCTGAGCATTAATCAGGTCGATCTCCCACGATGAGCGGGTTGAAATCCGAGTTGCTATCTGGCGAACAAGCGAGCCAGTCTCGATTGTGTGATGTGCTGGGGCGCGGACAATGATGTTCCCGCTTCTCCATCTGACGGGCGTATGTGTTCCAGAATCGACACCATCGCCCAGCCCAAGCGGTACTCCTGCAACGTGTGGAGATTCTTTCGAAAGGAGGTCGAGCTCTTCCCACGTGACGGACGGCGGAAGGAATGGAGCCCACGCCAGTGGCTCCCAGTGTTCGTTCTGAGGCGTCGTGCGCGGTGTTGATGTGTCTAAGCCCTTTGGCGCACAGTGCGGATCTGAGCGTTGTACAGCGGTCGTGCTGTTGGGGCTCCATGCGCATTGAAAGAGCCCGCGATCAGCCCACATTGCTCTTCCGGGAATCCGTTCGAGGTGAGCGGCTTTAGCATCGCCAATCACGTCGATTGAATCTGAATCCGACAGGCAACGAAGTGCAATGCGGATATCGATGTTTGCTCGCATGGCAGAGCTGACGGCTCCGCTGGGACGTTGTGTAGCGATAATCAAATGCACGCCCAGTGAACGTCCTTGGGCTGCGAGTCGGTTGATGATGTCGCTTCCACCTTTGTGTGCATCGACGAGGACTCTGAATTCGTCGATGACGACGATAATTCTGGGCGGAGGACAGGTGGCGGCGCCGTCACGATGAGCGCGGGCCCAGGTTGCATAGTCGGGGAAACCGAGGCGCGAGAACTCTTGTTCGCGTCGCAGAAGTAGCGATGTTAATCCTCTGAGAGCTCTTCGCGTCTGGGCGGGATTGAGGTCAGTGAACACCCGGTCTACGTGTGGAGCCGACTCGAAGCGGTGAAAGGTTGCTCCTCCCTTGTAATCAATCAGGATCATGCGTATTTCTGCTGGCGTGTATGTGCTGATTAAGGCTTGAATCCAGGTGATGAGAGCTTCTGACTTCCCCGATCCCGTTGTGCCTGCCAGCAACGCGTGCGGTCCATCATTGACGAGATCAATGGTGAGGGGGCCGGCGTCATTGACTCCGATGGGGACGCTTAAATGTGTTCCATCGTGACTGGAATTGCCGGTGGTGTGTGCAAGCAATGAACGCAGGTCGACGCTGGTGGGCAAGGACGAACCGGTGGATACGGGTTCAAATTGCTCCCACCAGCGTGGAGCGCATGACATTCGTTTTTCAACGTTGAGGGTGCACCAGGGTGGAACATCTTCTAATCCCATGCCAATGGCAACGTGCCAAGGATTGTCATTGCGCTCCCGATCGGTAAGAGAGGCGGGCGCAGTATTCAAGGACGCCATGCAGTGGGGACACTGGTGGCCACGCATGATGTGGATTGTTGGTCCGGCGTTGCCAAACGCGTATTCCTCTGAGGTCTCTGTGATGACGTATCCGCCACGAGATACTGCGATGATGTTGCCAGCAATCCACGATGCGGTGGCGCGTGCGTCGTCTCCGATACACGCGATTGCACAGGGCGAATCGAGCCGGAGCGTGAGTCGCCGGTGGGAGCCGGGGAAAGAAACGCGCAGTCTTTGATTGATTGGATATGTATCTTGGGGTGTCCTGTTCGTTCTGCGTTGCCAGCGATCAGGATGCGAGCGTTGCCTAGCGGTGTGTCCGCCACGTGCAGATTGTCCTTGCGCTTGAAGAAAAGCCAGCATGATGGCAAGCCCAGCTGGGTCGAGTCGAACGCGCTGTTTGTTTCGTCGCAGACGAATTCCCAGCGTCACCAGGACGAGTCCGATGGCCAAAACTCCGAGTCCGTAAGTAACGTAACGGAAAGATCCCAGCCGGACGCCTAAGAATAGTGCCATTGTGATGAAGGGGAAGAAAGCAAGGAAAGCGCGCATGGACAGTTTTCGGCTTTCCCGCCATGCGTATTTTCGAGGCCTGCCACGCAAGATGAACGTATCGCGTCCTAAACGCAGGGCCATCCGTCGCCGGAACGTTCGAGGTTTCCCTTTTACCCGACGACGCAGTAGTCCCAAGGTCAACAGGGTTCCATTTGTTGAGCCCGTATCGTAAAGGCGAAACCCTTTCTTTGCCCGAATGATGTTCGCGTGATCGCGCGATATCTGCTGGTCAACGATGAAATGATCGCGGCCTCGTCCCACGGAAGACGGAAGAGGGAAAACGAGACCAGCGTCCACTCCGCGCACACAGGCTAAGTGCGTGGGAGATGCCATGGCTTGTAGCGCGATGTCACTCATCATTCCTCCTTCAGTGTCAGTGTGGCGAGGGAAGAAGCAGGGAAACAAACGCAAAAGAGACGAATTGTGGATAACTTGAAAAGTATCCACAGGCATGCCTGCAACGACATTCCTCCATGGCTAATGGAACAATGAATCCATGAGTGAAACAGAGTCTCTAAAAAAACGTCACGACGGCCTTGTCCAGGTCATCCAACGGGCGAATGCCGCCTACTACGACTCTGACTCACCCGAAATGTCAGATGCTGACTACGACATTATTTTCCGCGAGCTCGAGGAACTCGAACGCGAGCACCCCGAACTTGTCACTCCGGATTCTCCCGCCGCGAATGTTGGCGGCACCGCCGACCAGACATCAACCACGATCCGTCACCTGGCTCAGATGACGTCCATTAACGACGTCTTTTCTTTCGAAGAACTCGGCGAATGGGAAGCTCGAATGCGGGCAGATTCTGGGCTCGATGAAGTTCAGATGACAACCGAGGTCAAAATTGACGGTCTTGCCATCAACCTGACATACATAGACGGCAAACTCGTCAGCGCGGCCACCAGGGGCGACGGGTTCGTCGGTGAAGACGTGCGTTCAAACGCTGACAAGATCGCGACTATTCCGCAGTCATTGCAGGGGAAGAATATTCCGCACCGCATTGAAATCCGCGGAGAGGTCTACATGCCGATCGCTGATTTTGAAAAACTGAACGCTGATATTGAAGCCGAAAATGCGTGGCGTATTGCCGAGAACGCTCGCCGTGAGGCCGCCAACGCAACCCTGGATGCGGATAACGCGCAGATCACCCGAAAGAATAGAGAGATTCGCGCGCAGAACAAGGATGCCCTTGACGGGTTTGAGACTCCGCTACTTGAAAAGAAGAAGCGTCAGCGTCCCTTGACGATGCTTTCCACGTTCGTGAATCCGCGTAACGCGGCGGCTGGCACCCTTCGTTTGAAAGAAACATCCGACGAGGCCACAAAGGGCCCCGACTACGAGATTCAGCTACGCGCACGCGCGTTGCAAGACCAACGTGTTTCATCGTTGGCCATGCTCGCGCACGGTATCGGATTCGTTGAAGAGGGGGATAGTTTCTCGGCGCCTACCACTCAGTGGGAACGATACCTTCAGCTCAAAGAATGGGGCTTCACGGTTCCAGATCAGACGCGTCTGCTGACAGGGCTCGATCAGATTGTTGCCCGTATCGAGGAGTTAGGGAAGCAACGCTCTCAGATGGACTACGGCATCGACGGTGTCGTCGTGAAAGTGAACGATGTCGCCCTTCAAGAAAGCATGGGGCTCACGTCGCGCGCACCCAGGTGGGCGGCCGCGTACAAGTTCCCGCCCGAAGAGGTCCACACCAGGCTTCTCGATATCCGTGTCCAGGTTGGGCGCACCGGCAGGGTGACTCCGTTTGGCGTCATGGAAACAGTGCTGGTTGACGGTTCCAATGTTTCGCGAGCAACGCTCCACAACGCCGAGGAAGTCCAACGTAAGGGCGTTTTGATCGGTGACATCGTTGTCCTGCGTAAAGCGGGGGATATCATTCCGGAAATCTTAGGCCCGGTGTTGGCTGCGCGAACCGGGGAAGAACGCGCTTTCGTCATGCCGACCGCGTGCCCTTCGTGCGGTAGTCCGCTCTTAGCTGAGAAGGACGGGGACGTGGACCTTCGATGCCTGAATAAGGCGCGCTGTCCTGCTCAGCTGACCGAACGAGTTGCCCACTTGGGTGCTCGTTCCGCATTGGATATTGAAGGTTTGGGTGGGGAAGTTGCGATGGCTCTGACCCAACCTGAAAACCTCAGAGAAGATGTTGCTTCCGCACTTGTAGCGGGACAAGACGTGTTCTTGGAAGATGGAACGCGACTGCGTCTTGATAATGCTGACGATCTTTCTCCGGCGGATCAACTGGCCAGCGCGGAAGCTCTTCTGCCAGCCCCGCAGGCACCGGTGCTCCACGGTGAAGCGCACATCTTCGACCTCAAGGCCGAAGATCTTCGTGACGTGTTCGTATGGAGGGCTGTTAAAGACGATGACTCCGATGTACCGCACTACAAGCAGGTTCGCTTCTTCTGGACAAAAGCATTCATTGCCAAAAAGGACAAGGACGGAGGCACAACGTATGTGCCTCGTGAAACGGAAGCTTCGAAGGGAACTCTTGCTCTTCTTGATGAGCTAGAAAAAGCAAAGTCCGCTCCGCTGATGCGGGTTCTTGTTGCCCTGTCAATTCGCCACGTCGGTCCGACGGCTGCCCGCGCAATTGCAGATCATTTCGGTTCGATGGAGGCCGTTCGCAACGCCTCACTTAATGAACTATCAGGAATTGAGGGTGTCGGACCGGTCATCGGTGGGGCCCTGATTGATTGGTTTAGCGTCGATTGGCATCAGGAACTGGTTGAGCAATGGAGTCACGCTGGTGTGAAGATGGCTGATCAGCCACCGCAGCAGGTGTCGCAGGTTCTTGCCGGGCTCACGATTGTTGTCTCGGGAACGATGCCCGGTTATGACCGTGAAGGCGCGAAGGAGGCAATCGTGGCGCGCGGTGGTAAGGCAGCCGGTTCTGTTTCGAAGAAGACATCGTTGGTCGTCGCAGGTCCTGGCGCAGGGTCAAAGGCTACAAAGGCCGAGGCTCTGGGTGTGCCCGTGATCGATGAGACACGCTTTAATGACCTGCTGAACGGTGGGCTTGAAGCCTTGAATCTCGGATGAAAACGTGTCTGAGCGTTGCCGACCGGTAGCTCAGATGGGTTTTAGACCATGAATTCAAAGGGATGCAGAAGATACTCGGTGATACGAGTGAGCATATTCCGGCCTTCCCATTCGCCGATCGTGTATTGACGAGCGGTGGTGAGGTCGTTGTCGAAGATTTCTTCCATGTGCTGGGCAAGCTCGCGCGAATGGAATTGCATATTGACTTCGTGGTTGCCTCGCATGGAGAGGCGGTCGATGTTGGCAGTACCGATCGTTGACCACATGCCGTCGATGCTCATCGTCTTGGAGTGAACCATGGCGTGCTGGTAGAGCCAGATCTCGATGCCTTCGCGAAGCAGGGAGCCGTAGTAGGGGCGTGCTACCCAGTCAGCCATGATGTGGTTGGAGTATTCGGGGATCAGAACCTTGACCTTCACTCCGCGTTTTGCTGCTGCGATCAGGGCTTGAAGAATCTCTTTATCGGGGATGAAGTAGGCGGTGGTAATCAGAATGTGGCTGGTCGCGCGCTCGATCGCGTCGATGTACATTCCACGAATCGGGTAGAGGATTCGCTGGGGTGCATTGAATGCGGCGGTGACTTCTGCATGCCACTTCTTCGCTCCGGTGTCGGGCAACTGGGGCGCACGATGGGGTTTGAAGTGATTCCAGAAATCGACGAACCCGTTTTCTAGCTCCCACACGGCATCGCCAGTCACGCGAACGTGGGTATCGCGCCATTCGTTGGCGAAGGGGTTGCCGATGTTGTAGCCACCGACGAATCCAACGGTGGAATCAACAACGAGGATCTTGCGATGGTCCTGGCCTGTGTTCCGCAGATTCAAAGTCAAGAGGCCAGAACGAATCGCGGGGAAGCGACGAACCCATAGGTGTGGAATATCGGGGAAGAAATAGAAGCGTGGATCTTGATTGAGAACTCCAAAACCGTCGTACACGCAGTAGACGTTGACTCCACGTCGGGCTGCTGCGATGAGCGCGTCTTTAAAACGCTGGCCCCATTCGTCTGCGCGCCAAATGAATGATTCAAAGTAAATATGGTCTGTCGCGTTCTGGATTGCGTGGAGCATATCCGCGTATAGGGAATGCCCTTCCGTATAGGTTCGCACCGTGCCACGTGGGATTTGTATGTCAGCTGGTTCGAGGGTCGGGAATCCGTGTCGGCCACCGGGGACACGTTGCTTGCGCATATGGTCGACGGCGTGGACGGTGACGATGGCGGTTGCCTGTGCGATGGTGATACCGATCGCCGTCTTCTTCATCAGTCCTAAGGTTTCGGCGCTGATGAGTCTTTTACGCGGGAATCTCATGAAGCTGATTCTACGGCCTCGTGTGGATTACGGCGTGGGCGCGAATCCCGCTTATTAGTGCTAGGCGCTAAGATTACGACTATGTCACGAATCAGTACTGACGAGGTCGCCCGCGTCGCGGAGCTGGCCCGAATCGCATTGACTCCAGGCGAAATTGAACGTATTGCTGGGGAGCTCGACGTTATCGCTACTTCAGTTGCCAAGGTGTCCGAGGTCGCGACCCCGGATGTTCCCGCAACCTCTCACCCGATTCCGCTGACGAATGTCTGGCGTGAAGATGTGGTCACGGAAACTCTTGACCGTGATGAAGTTCTTTCGCAGGCGCCTGCAAGCGAAGATGGGATGTTCCTTGTTCCGCAGATCCTGGGGGAGGAATGATGAACGAACTGCTGAAGAAGTCCGCGCTTGAGCTGGCTGACATGCTGGCCGCAGGTCAGATCACGTCGGTTGAACTGACAACTGCGTGCTTGGATCGTATTGAGGCACTGAATCCTAAGATCAATGCTTTCCTTTTCATCGACCGCGAGGGCGCTCTGAAGACCGCGGCCGAGGTTGATGCGAAGCGCCAGGCAGGCGAGGAACTGCACCGCCTTGCGGGTATTCCGATTGCTTTGAAGGACAACATGGTGACCCGTGGAATCCCGACGACGTGTGCGTCGAAGATTCTGGGCGATTGGCGTCCTCCGTATGACGCAACGATCGTGAAGAAGATCCACGAAGCTGGTCTGCCGGTCGTTGGTAAGACGAATATGGATGAGTTCGCAATGGGCTCGTCGACCGAGCACTCCGCGTTCGGTCCGACCCTGAACCCGTGGGATATCGAGCGTATTCCCGGTGGTTCTGGTGGCGGTTCCGCTGCTGCGGTTGCTGCTTACATGGTTCCGCTGGCGCTGGGCTCTGACACCGGTGGTTCGATCCGCCAGCCGGGTGCAGTGACGGGCACGGTTGGTGCGAAGCCGACCTATGGTGCTGTTTCGCGTTACGGCCTGATTGCCATGGCCTCGTCGCTTGATCAGATTGGTCCGGTTACCCGCACCGTCGCTGACGCTGCAGTTCTGACCGAGCTTGTGGGTGGCTATGATCCGCTCGATTCCACGTCTCTCAACGAGCCTGTTGGGAACCTCATCGACGGCGTTGAAACTGTCGCAGGCACCAAGTCCATGGCTGGCCTGAAGGTAGGCGTGGTGAAGGAACTGTCGGGCGAAGGCTACGAAGCCGACGTTCTTAAAGCCTTCAACGCGACCGTGAAGAAGCTTGAAGAATCTGGCGCAGAGGTGAAAGAGGTATCGTGCCCGAGCTTCGACTATGCACTCGCGGCCTACTACCTGATCATGCCGGCTGAGGTTTCTTCGAACCTTGCTCGCTTCGATGGTATGCGTTACGGCATTCGCGTTGAGCCCTCCGAGGGGCCCGTGACTGCTGAGCGCGTGATGGCTGCAACCCGTGAAGCTGGCTTCGGCGACGAGGTCAAGCGTCGTATCATCCTCGGCACGCACGTCCTGTCGGCCGGCTACTACGACGCCTACTACGGCAGCGCTCAGAAGGTTCGTACCCTGATCCAGCGCGACTTTGCGCGTGTTTTCGAAGAGGTCGACGTTCTTGTTTCGCCGACCGCTCCGACGACGGCGTTCAAGTTCGGCGACAAGATCGACGACCCGATGGCGATGTACCTCAATGACGTTGCGACGATCCCGGCGAACCTCGCCGGTGTCCCCGCGATGAGTGTTCCGAATGCGCTTTCGTCCGAAGGACTGCCGATCGGCTTCCAGATTATTGCGCCTGCGCACCACGATCTGAAGATGTACCAAGCTGCTGCTTTGGTTGAAGCGCTCAGTGATGATGTGGCGGGCGCTTGCCCGGCGAGCTCTTGGGAGGAAAACTGATGAGTGAACTCATGGATTACGCGGATGTGACCGCGAACTTTGATCCGGTTCTTGGCATCGAGGTTCACGTTGAGCTCGGTACGAAGACGAAGATGTTCGATGCTGCGCCGAATGCCTTTGGTGGAGACCCGAACACCTACGTTACCCCGGTTTCGCTGGGTCTTCCCGGTTGTCTTCCGGTTGTGAACCACACTGCAGTTGAATACGCGATCAAGATCGGTCTTGCGCTGAACTGTGAAATCGCAGAGTACTGCCGTTTTGCGCGTAAGAACTACTTCTACCCGGACTTGACGAAGGCATTCCAGACGTCGCAGTTTGATGAGCCGATTGCTCACGATGGTTACGTGGATGTCGAGCTTGAAGACGGTAGTCTGTTCCGCGTTCAGATTGAGCGCGCACACATGGAAGAAGACGCAGGTAAGAACACGCACGTCGGTGGTGCTGAGGGTCGTATTCACGGAGCCGATCACTCGCTGGTTGACTACAACCGTGCGGGCGTTCCGCTGGTGGAGATCGTGACCCGCCCGATCGAAGGTGCGGGGGAACGTGCTCCTGAGGTGGCTGCTGCCTACGTTCAGACTCTGCGTGATATTTTCCGTGCGCTCGGTGTGTCCGAGGCTCGTATGGAGCGCGGTAATGTTCGAGCAGATATCAACGTTTCTCTTCGCGATACTCCGGAATCTCCTCTGGGTGTTCGTACGGAAACGAAGAATGTGAACTCGTTCCGCGGTATCGCTAGCGCTGTTCGTTACGAGATGCAGCGTCAGGGTGCGATCCTTTCTGCCGGTGGGTCGGTGAACCAGGAAACCCGTCACTTCCACGAGGAAGACGGTTCCACCTCGCAGGGACGCGATAAGTCGGATGCTGAAGACTACCGTTACTTCCCCGAGCCTGACCTGGTTCCTGTTGCTCCTTCGCGCCAGTGGGTTGAGGAACTGCGCGCCTCGCTTCCTGAGCTTCCTGTTGCGAAGCGTCGTCGCCTGCGCGAAGAGTGGGGCTATGCCGATATGGAGATGCGCGATGTCATCAACGCTGGTGCGTTGGAGATTATCGAGGCCACCGTTGAGGCTGGTGCTGATCCGGCATCCGCGCGTAAGTGGTGGATGGGTGAACTCAGCCGTCGTGCGAAGGAACGCGAACTGTCGCTCGAAGATATGCCTGTCACGCCCGCTCAGATTGCTGAGTTGCAGGGCTTGATCGATTCTGGTCGCATCAATGACAAGCTTGCTCGTCAGGTGCTGGAAGGCGTTTTGGCTGGTGAAGGCTCGCCGACCGAGGTTGTCGAGGCTCGCGGTCTTGAGGTCGTCTCTGACGACGGTGCGCTTTCGAAGGCTGTTCAGGATGCGCTGGATGCGAATCCTGATGTAGTCGAGAAGATCAAGGGTGGCAAGGTTGCGGCTGCTGGCGCACTTGTGGGGGCTGTCATGAAGGCAACGCGTGGCCAGGCGGACGCAGCTCGCGTGCGTGAACTCATCATGGAGATGGTGGGAGCCTGAAGCGTCGCGCTTGATTGAACTGTTGCTGGGCGGTGGATGATAATCCACCGCCCAGCTTTCTATGCCCTAAGGTCCGTGAGTGGCCTCGTTTATGGTGAAAACTGAGCGTATGGCGCACGAATGACATGACTATAATTTGGCGAAAACCCTGAATTTCTGCGGGAGATAGGTCCGTGTAGTCATTGAGTTTATGTCGTGAATTCAATATAACGGTTTAGTTACAGTTCGTGTAGATAAGGTTTTTTGCCCTCCGTACAGTGCACACTATGAGTCATGGAAATGCACCAACGGTGGTGGCTTTCCATCAAACATCTATCTGTCAACAGTTCAGCGGAGAACCAATGACCAACACACGTCGTGAGCGCGTCGTCCTGGAGATGCGCAACATCACGAAGGTCTTCCCGGGTGTCGTCGCACTTGATGACGTCAACCTCCAGGTACGCAACGCTGAGATCCACGCGATCTGTGGCGAGAATGGTGCTGGCAAGTCGACCCTGATGAAAGTTCTGTCGGGCGTGCACCCGCACGGCACGTACAGGGGCGATATTTTCTACGAAGGCAACGAAGTTCGATTCTCGAACATTCGCGACTCTGAAAAAGCCGGCATCGTCATCATTCATCAGGA
Source organism: Pauljensenia sp. UMB9872 (assembly GCF_030212665.1). Lineage (NCBI taxonomy): Bacteria > Bacillati > Actinomycetota > Actinomycetes > Actinomycetales > Actinomycetaceae > Pauljensenia > Pauljensenia sp. UMB9872. The sequence goes on from NZ_JASOER010000001.1 coordinate 250,056, forward strand.
ACTTGCTCTTATCCCGCAGCTCAGTGTCGCTGAGAACATGTTCATGGGCAATGAGGTCAAGAAACACGGCGTCATCGATTGGAACGAAACCAAGCAACGCGCCCTTACGTACATGGCCGAAGTTGGATTGGATGAAAACCCAGACACTCTGATTAAAGACATGGGTGTCGGTAAACAGCAGCTTGTTGAAATTGCCAAGGCACTTGCAAAGGATGTCAAGCTCCTGATCCTCGACGAGCCCACTTCGGCACTCAACGAGGAAGAATCAGCCCACCTTCTCGACCTGATGCGCAAGCAGCGCGAACGCGGCGTCGCGATGATCATGATTTCGCACAAGCTCGACGAAGTTGCTGCCGTCTCTGATGCCATCACGGTTATTCGTGACGGCAAGACGGTCGGCTGGATGGACGCCGACAAGGAAAGGATCGACCAGGACGAGATCATTCGCCTGATGGTCGGTCGTTCCCTTGAAAACCGCTACCCGGACAAGAAGTCGCATCCGAGCGAAGTGAAGTTCGAGGTCAAGGACTGGTGGGTACGCCATCCGCTGAACTTAGAGCGTTTCGTCTGCAAGGGCTCGTCCATCAACGTCCGTGCCGGTGAAGTGGTCGGCCTTGCGGGCTTGATGGGGGCCGGTCGTACAGAGCTGGCTCGTTCCGTCTTCGGTCATTCCTACGGTATCCACGAAGGTGGCGAAGTCTTTATCGATGGCAAGAAGGTGAAAGCGAACTCCGTCCCCGAAGCTATCGACGCTGGCATTGCTTATCTTTCTGAAGATCGCAAGATGCTGGGTCTCAACCTCCTGGAACTGATCCACCAGTCGGTTGTTTCAGCCAAGCTTTCGAAGATCCGCCACCACGGCGCATTGAACATCGAAGAAGGCAAGAAACTTGCTGAAGAATACCGCCAGAACCTGCGTATTAAAGCGCCCTCAGTGATGACGGGCGTGGGAACGCTTTCCGGAGGTAACCAGCAGAAAGTCGTTCTTGCAAAGTGGATGTTCACTGACCCCGAGGTTCTCATCTTGGATGAGCCAACCCGTGGCATTGACGTCGGTGCGAAGTACGAGATCTACACGTTCATCCAGGAGCTTGCCGCTCAAGGAAAAGCTGTTCTGGTGATCTCGTCTGAACTCCCTGAGCTTCTGGGCATCACAGACCGCATCTACACCATTTTCGAAGGTGAAGTGACGGGGTGCGTGCCCACCGAGCAGGCAGATCAGGAAAGCCTGATGCACCTGATGACGTCCACCTCAACCAGTCCCACTGATAGCAACGAAAACTGAAAGCTAAAGGCACTTCAATGAAGAAGAATCTCACAGCACTATTCGGAGGAGACTTCCGGCAAATCGGAATGATCGCTGCTCTGGCAGCGATTGCCCTGTTCTTCCAGTTCAAGACGGACGGCAAGGTCTTCCAAGCGCAGAACCTGATGAACCTAGTCATGGGTAATACCTACGTCCTCGTTCTCGCCATCGGCATGGTTCTGGTCATCATTGCCGGCCACATCGACCTGTCAGTCGGTTCTGTCGCAGCAACCGTCGGCATCGTCGTTGCCGTTGCTATGCGTGATTGGGCCCTCAGCCCCATCTTGGCCATCGTTTTGGGTATCGGCGTCGGTCTGCTCGTCGGCATCTGGCAAGGCTTCTGGGTTGCACAGTGGGGAATCCCCGCCTTCATCGTAACCCTGGGAGGTATGCTCCTCTTCCGCGGTACCAACCAGCTGATCGGCAAGTCATTGACGGTCCCGGTTCCCGAACTGTTCCAGACCCTCGGCGCCGGCTACCTGCCCGATATCGCTCCGGATGTTATTCCCTTCAACCTGCCGACCATGATCCTGGCTGTCATCGCACTCCTGGCGATCGTCTGGAAGGAAATCTCCGGCGCGAAGGCTCGTCAGCAGTTCGAAGCTGAGCCGACCCCGATGTGGGTTCCGATTGTTCGCATGGTTGTCCTCGGTGGCGCAATCCTGATCGTTGCCTGGATCTTCGCAACGGGTCGCCCCGGCACCTCGTTCCCAATCCCCGGCGTTATCGTCGTCATCTTGGCTCTGATCTACTCGTTCATCGCTGACCGCACGGTTCTCGGTCGCTCAATTTACGCCATCGGTGGCAACAAAGCTGCTGCAGAACTGACCGGTGTGAAGGTCATCAAAACGAACTTCTTCGTCATCTGCAACTCCGCATTCCTCGCCGCGGTTGCGGGAATGCTGTTCATCGGCCGTTCGACGGCCTCGGGTCCTGCTGACGGTAACGCATGGGAACTCGACGCCATTGCCGCCGTGTTCATCGGTGGTGCCGCCGTTTCCGGTGGTGTTGGCACGATCATGGGCACCATGGTTGGCGCGCTCGTCATGGCCTTCCTGAACAATGGCCTTCAGCTGATGGGCGTCGGCTCCGACTGGACGCAGATCATTAAGGGCCTCGTCCTCTTGATTGCAGTCGCCGTTGACGTCTACTCGAAGCGCCAGGGCAAGCGTTCCATCATTGGCACCTTCCAAAATGCCGTGAGTAATCAAAAGGCAGTTCGGCAAAGCGAAACAAAAACTCCCTCCAAGTGATGATCGGGCGGTAAGAAGAAACCGCATCGCCATGTCATCAACGGGCTCAACAAACGTTGAGTCACCCACAAAGCGTAGATATTCCCAAGCAAGCCAGCTGGGGAACATCGAATGAATCATCAAGAATCACCAAACAAACACACGAAAGAAGAGACAATGAAGACTCTGAAGAGTGCGGTTGCCATCAGCGCAGCGGCAGCGATGGTATTCTCTATGGCAGCTTGTGGCGCCCGTGATACGGGTAGCGCATCGGGCGACCAGTCCGGCGCAACGACCTCGGGCGACAAGGTGTCGGTCGGCATCGCAATGCCACAGAAGACCTCGCAGAACTGGGTTGAGGCTGAAGACATGTTCAAGGCCAGCTGCGAAGAGCAGGGCATTGAATGCACCATTCAGTTCGCAAACGGTGGCGTTGCTGAGCAGCAGAACCAGGTTGCAGCCATGATCGAAAATGGCGTGCAGGTTCTGGTCATCGGCGCAATCGACGGTTCGCAGCTGGGCACCCAGCTGAAGGCAGCCAAGGACGCCGGCATCAAGGTCATCGCATATGATCGTCTGCTGACGAACACGACCGACCTTGACTACTACATCGCCTACGACAACTTCGGTGTTGGTCAGCTTCAGGGCAAGGCACTGCTTGAAGGCCTCGAAGCCAACGCTGGCGAGAGCCCGTGGGACATCGAGCTCTTCGGTGGCTCCCCGGATGACTCGAACTCCCTGAAGTTCTTCGGTGGCGCAATGGACGTCCTCCAGCCGAAGATTGATGACGGCACGCTGGTTGTGAAGTCCGGGCAGACCGAATTCACGCAGGTTGCCACCCAGGGCTGGCTGCCGAAGAATGCTCAGGACCGCATGGCAGCACTGCTGACCTCGACCTACCAGGGGGATGCGGTTCCGGATGGCGTTCTTTCCCCGAACGACACCCTTGGTCGCGCAATCATCACCGCTGTTGAGCAGGCCGGCAAGCCGGTTCCGGTTGTGACCGGTCAGGACTCCGAAGACGAGTCGGTCACCTGGGTCACCCAGGGCAAGCAGTACTCCACCATCTTCAAGGACACCCGTCCGCTGGTGAAGGCAACTGTTGATCTTGCTATCCAGCTCGCCAAGGGTGAGGCCGCCCCGAAGGTCGACGGCGCAACCCTCGACGATTCCCAGTACGAGTCGATGGAAGGCAACCCGGTCAAGTCCTTCCTGCTGACCCCGCAGATTGTCACCAAGGACAACGCTGCAGACGTCTACAAGGATGACTCGCACCGCATGGAGCTCGTCAACGCTGCCAAGTGATTGACCCGCTAGGTATCGCCTAGTTTTCTCACCTTTGGTTTCGCCTTCGTCGGTTTTCCGGCGGGGGCGAAACTCGTGTATGCCAAGGCGCTCAAGCGTCGTCCGCGCAAACAAGCTACGCGCCGTGACAGCGGGGGGGGGGATAACGGCCAGTTAGTCGCCGAAAAGAAGCGACGAGGCCGGGAGCGTTTACAGCGCGATACGTGAAGCGCCGGTGATAGCGGCTATGAGTTCGTCGGTTGAGGTATCACGCGAGTCGAAGGAACCGTTGTTGTGTCCGTGACGGAGAACTTCGACCCTGTCGGCGGTAGCTTGAACGTCGGTCAGATTATGGGAAATGTAGATGACACCCATTCCCATATCGCGCAGGTGCTCAATCAGGATGAGTACTTCCGCAGTTTGTGCCACGGACATAGAGGCCGTGGGCTCGTCGAGGATCATCAGACGCGGGTTAGTCACTAGGGTGCGCGCGATTGCAACGCATTGACGCTGTCCGGCGGTGAGCTGGAAAAGGGGGACTCTCACGTCGGGGATACGCGAACCCAACTGATCAAGATATTGGCGTGCTTTGAGTTCCATGCCCTCGTCATCAAGGGCGTGGTGCGAGAACACTTCACGCCCAAGGAAAATATTCGATACAACGTCCAAATTGTCGCAGAGCGCAGTTTCTTGGAAGACGGTGGCAATACCGAGTTTCAATGCGTGCTGCGGGGAATCGATGCTGATTTTTTCCCCGTCGAGCGCGATCGTTCCCTCATCCGGAGGAAAAACTCCTGAGAGCGCGCGGGCGAGCGTTGACTTGCCTGCCGCGTTGTCGCCGACAAGGGCAACGACTTCGTGACGGTTCACGGTGAAATCAACGTTGACGAGTGCTTCAACACCGCCGAACCTTTTTGTTAGTCCCCGTACTTCAAGAAGGGGAGCGCCTTGGATCGTCATTGGTCCTCCTGGCGGTGAGTTGAATAGCTGGGAACAAAAGCGTCTTGTGCAAGGATCATCGCGCCGATGGCTTCGGCATCGGCGCCGAGCTTCGACGGGTAGACCGTGATTCCTTCGTCGCGCAGGTAGGGGCGTTCGAAGAGAGCGTTTTGAATAGGGGACAAGAATGTGTCTCCCGCATTCATCAGCTCACCACCGACAGCGACGGCTTCGAGATCGAATACCGTGACAAGGTCAGCGATGACTCGTCCGATTGCGCTTCCTGCGTCAGAAAGAACCTGCTGGCATCCAGGGTCACCTTCATTCGCGTTAGACAGTAGGTCACGCAGCGTCATGGGACCTCGTGACAGGCGAAGAAGGTCAACAAGGTAGTCTGCCCCAACAACCGTGTTCAGACAGCCACGGGCACCGCACGTGCAGATAGGACCGTGAGGATCAACGATGACGTGCCCGATTTCCCCGGCAATACCGGTGGCACCGGAATAGACTTTCCCGCCGACCAAGATTCCCGCGCCGGTTTGATACGAGGCTCGGATATAGGCGCACGATGAGAACCCGCGTAGGGAACCAAATCGGTTTTCAGCGGCAACAGCAGCGTTCGCGTCGTTCATCACGATCGTGTCGCGTCCAAGTCTGCGTTGGAAGACCTCAGCAATGTTGATGTCTTCCCAGCCTCGCATGATTCCCCTTCGGGTCAGAGTGCCCGTTTTCGGGTTAATAGGGGCGGGTAAAGCAACACCGATACCAGCAAGATCATCCAGCGATTGCCCTGCCTGTTCAAGAAGGTCAAGAACCAGAAGCGTTGCTCGGTCGAGCGTCGTATCAGCCTTATGGTCGACCGGTAGTGGCAGAACTTTCGTGAATTCGCCGGTGCGGGACTCGTCGGAGATGTAAATATCCAGTGCTCTGCGTCCGATTGAGATACCCGCGGTAAGAGTTGAGGATTGTGTGAGCGAAACCAGTTGAGCACGCCTGCCCGAACGAATCGTTGACGTGAGTTCAACGTTTCCTTGTGCCGAGAGCTGTTTAATGATGTTCGAAATGGTTGCGGGAGCAAGACCTGTTGCTGCCGATAGCTCGACTTGAGTGATACGCCCGTACTTTCGGATCGCGTCAAGAACGCGCGCGGAATTTGCCTCGCGGAGCGAGGATTGAGATCCGGTTCGGGCGTTCAAACGTGGCACGTTTCTAGGATAGTCAGTGAAGTGGGCTGATGCGTGGATGCCCGCTGGGCGAATCGGTTCAAAAATGTGCGTTGAACTGTCAAGATGGTGCACTATAGGAAAACAACACGAGCCTTTGTGTGTTCATATTCCACTCAACGAGGAGAGCGAAGTGAGCCGACTACCCTTTGATGCTTCACGCTTAGGTCAAGCGGGAATCATGGGAATCCTCGTTCTTGCCCTGATGATCTTCTTCCAGTTCATCACGGGATCGCACATGCTGGCGTCTGCGAACCTGCAGAATATCGTCACCGGTAACGCTCATATCTTTGTCCTCGCCATCGGCATGGTCATGGTGGTGACGATCGGTCAGCTGGATTTGTCAGTTGGCTCCGTTGCGGCGTTCTCGTCAATGTCCACGGCGATCATCATTGCCGATCTTGGGTTGCCCTGGTGGGTTGGTCTTCTTCTTGGCATGCTGATCGGAGCTTTCGTTGGCTTGATCCAAGGCCTGTTTGTTGCGAAGGTCGGTTTGCCTGCTTTTATCGTCACCGTTGGTGGAATGATCATTCTGCGTGGTGGAGTCCAGTGGGAATCTCAGGCATTGTCGGTTCCAGTTCCTCACGGATTCCAAACGCTAGGTTCGGGTTATCTACCTTCCTGGGGGAGCATATTCGGCATCGATACGGCAACGGTGATTGTGGGTGTCATTACTGCCGTGGTGGCGGTTACCTCGATTGTTCGTACCTATCTTCGCCGGCGCGCTCGACTGGGACTGCAGGGAGTTGATTATCGGCCCTGGGTGAAGTCCGCGATTGTCGTCGTGCTGGTGGGGGTCTTCACCTGGCTGTTCGGTACGGGACGTGAAGGAACATCTTTCCCCGTTCCGGGTGTGATGGTTCTCGTGTTGATTTTCATCTACCACTTCATGTCGACGAGGACCCAATTTGGCCGCCATCTTCAGGCTGTCGGCGGAAACATTCAGGCAGCGTCCCTTTCCGGTGTGCACGTGACAAAGATTCAATGCCTTGTCATGGTGAATATGGGGATACTGTCGGCGCTCGCAGGCATGATGTTCGCAGGCCGAGCGACGGCTGCGGGTCCTCAAGATGGTCTCTTATGGGAGCTTGAAGCTATCGCCGCCGTGTTCATCGGCGGAGCAGCAGTTGCCGGTGGTCGCGGGTCGGTTTTTGGTGCTGTTCTTGGTGCCACGCTGATGGCGGTTCTTTCCAACGGGCTGTTGCTTGTGGGACTCGGCTCTGACCGTGCTCAGGTAGTGAAGGGCATCGTTCTTCTTGCTGCCGTGACCCTCGATGTCTACGGGAAGAAACAGTCTCCGCTCCACGAGCTTTCAAGAACGCAATTCAGCTTCTAGAGTCTGTTCGTTTTACGTCTCCGTCACCTTGTTGCCTGCTATCTCTGCCCAGAGCACCGATGAACGGGCACGTATCGGTGTCATTGATTCGTTGGTGTGCCCGGCCTCGTGAATCGAGAATTGTGCGTGCGCAGCAGTGGAAACTCCTTTGCGCTCAACTGAAACAGGGCGATCGCGAAGGTGGAAAATCACGCTGGTGTTACGTAGCTCATTGTTGACAATTGTCCATCTGATGATGCGCACTATCCGTTCTGTCGGCACGTACGTACCATGGGAACAACGATTGATCTACGGCCAGCGCCGATTGAAAAGAGAGAGCACCATGCGAACTTCTCCGTCATACACCGCCTCATACCGCGTTGACATCGACGAAGCGAAACTATCTATTGGATCGCTTGTCGAAGCGGTATCAAAAACCGGTGCTCAGGTGAGAGGCCTCGACGTCGCCGATTCCAACCGAGGTCGAATGGTTCTCGACCTCACCTGCGACCTGCGCGATTCGGAGCATCGTCGCGAGGTTCGTAATCTGCTGAAGGGGCTGGTAGGCGTCACACTGTCATCTACTGCAGACCAGACCTTCCTTGCTCACGTCGGCGGCAAGATCGAAATCAACTCGAAGGTTCCACTACGTAATCGCGACGACCTGTCTCGTGCGTACACGCCCGGCGTCGCCCGCGTATGCACCGCAATCCATGACGTTCCGCAGAAGGCTCACCTTTTGACGATCAAGGCGAATACGGTTGCTGTCGTTTCTGATGGCACTGCGGTCCTCGGCTTGGGAGATATTGGCCCGGAAGCGGCTCTTCCTGTCATGGAAGGTAAGGCGGCTCTGTTTAAGGAATTCGGCGGTGTTGACGCATGGCCGGTCGTTCTTGACACGAAGGACACTGAAGAGATCATTTCGATCGTTAAGGCGATTGCGCCCGCATACGGTGGCATCAACCTTGAAGATATTTCTGCTCCTCGTTGCTTTGAAATCGAAGAACGCCTGCGCGCAGAACTCGACATCCCGGTCTTCCACGATGACCAGCACGGCACCGCTATCGTCGTGCTTTCCGCACTGATCAACGCGCTGAAGATCGTCAATAAGAAGATTGAAGACGTTCGCATCGTGGTGTCCGGCGTGGGTGCTGCAGGCAATGCGATTATTCGTCTGCTTCTGGCGCAGGGAGCTAAAGACATCGTCGGTTACGGTCGCACGGGTGCACTTGCCGCTGACGATACTGAGGGCATGCACCCCTCGCGCAAGGCTCTTGCTGAGGCAACGAATCCGCGCCTCGTTCACGGAAATCTGAAGGAAGGTCTGAAGGACGCCGATGTCTTCATCGGTGTCTCGCACGGCGACATCTTGGATCCCGCTGATATTGCCACGATGGCTGACGGGGCAATCGTGTTCGCCCTAGCCAACCCGACGCCCGAAGTTGACCCGATTGGTGCGGGGGAGTACGCCGCGGTTGTTGCGACGGGCCGTTCCGATTACCCGAACCAGATCAACAACGTGCTGGCATTCCCAGGTTTGTTCCGAGGCCTGCTGGATGCAAAGGTCAAGGAAATTACCACCGAGGTTTTGCGCGTCGCAGCAGTTGCTATCGCTGACGTCATCGAGGAAGAAGAGCTGTCACCCAGCTACATCATCCCCGGTGTTTTTGATGAACGTGTTGCTCCAGCGGTTTCGCGCGCGGTCCGCACTGCGGTTCGTGATCTGCCGACGCTGAACATTCCCGTCCAAGAGGACATGGATGCTTGAGAGCCTGCACGCTGTCGGCTGAACGTGCCTACAGCACGCTACAACGTGGGTGTGCGTGTCACGTAGTGCGTGGCGCGTTCGCTGAATAATTGACGAGGCCCGGGTGGGCGCAGACATAAAGGCTGCGCCCACCCGGATTGTTTTCGTCTATAAACCTGCAATGACGTGCGCAGATTACCGGATAACCTGGCGAGACCTGCGTCGCTTTTCGTCATAATTCTTGTGTGCTGTGAAACAAATGCAGGTCACATTTTGGTGTTTTTGGTGCTGGTGTGGACCTGTGTTCGTTGATATTTAGGGGTTTTTCGCGGTGTGGTGTGTTCACGTCAAAATGATTTGACGGGTCGCTATGAAGGTGTGTAGATTGTTTTCCTGTCGCCGAGAGCGAGGAAAGCTTGAATCGACTGCCTCCCTCACTGAGGTAACTAACGAAAGTTGAGTGCTTTTGGTGGGTGTGTGGGTGTTGTTTGTGAACTCGATAGTGTGTTTGTTTTTATGCCTGTTTTTTGTTTTTGAGTTTGTTTTTT